>CAYVPT010000310.1:0-3241 GCA_964453865.1 uncultured Dehalococcoidaceae bacterium | reverse complement strand
TGATATGGACGGATACCCCCTGCCGCATCACCTGCTGGAACCACGGCAACTGGACAATCGAAGCCTTCCGCAACCCCAAGATTGAAACCGTTGTCGCCCAGCACCCCTGGCTGGAAAACGACTGCCTCATCGCCGATGTCGTCCTGCCCTCCAACACCACGCTGGAAGTCGAGGATATCGTTACCAACGTCAGGCAGGGCGTCAACTTCCACAGCATAGCTATCATGGAACAGGCCGTCCAGCCCGTGGGCGAGTCCAAGAGCGACTACGAAGTAGTCCTGGAAGTAGCCAAGAAACTCGGCTACGGCGACCAGTTCAGCGAACGCAAGACCACCCGCGACCTGCAAAAACAGGTCTTCGATGATATGGAAATCCACAACATGATTTCCTGGGATGATTTCTATAAGAAGAAATACTATGTCTTCCCGGTCGCCAGAGACTGGGAGAGTGACCCGCCGGGCTTCCGCAAGTTCTACGAAGACCCGAAGAATAACCCGCTGAAAACCCCCTCGGGCCTGCTGGAATTCTACTCCGCGCGGCTGGCCGAGCACTTCCCGGATGACAAGGAAAGGCCGCCGATTCCCAAGTGGATTGAGAAAAGCGAAACCCATGACGAGAGGATTTCCAGCGAGAGGGCAGCCATGTTCCCGTTGCTGCTGATGTCCAACCACGGTCGTTGGCGTACCCACGCCCAGGGCGATGATATTACCTGGACCAGAGAAGCCCTGACCTGCAAGGTGCTGGGGGCTGACGGCTATAAATACGAGCCCATCTGGATTAACCCGATAGATGCTGAGAAGCGGGAAATCAAGCACGGCGATATCGTAAAGGTGTTCAACGAGAGGGGCATAGTCCTCGTGGGTGCTCAAGTCTGGGAGAGAGTAATGCCCGGCGTTGCCTACGTCGACCACGGCGCCCGGCACGACCCCCTCGTCCCCGGCTGGGTCGACCGCGGCGGCGCCATCAATACCATCGCCCCTTACGGCGTTGCCTCCCGGAATGCCGTCGGCCAGGCCACCAGCGGTTACCTGGTTGACGTTCAAAAGGTCACTGAGAAAGACTACGAAGAATGGCGTAAGATGGACCCCGAGGCATTCGATAATGGCTATAAGAGAGAATATGACCAGGCGGCCGGACTCCGCTTTAACGCCTGGGTAGAAGGAGGCATGTAATGAAAGTATTTGTCATCGATGTCGGAATCTGCAACGGCTGCTACAGCTGCCAGATTGCCTGCAAGGACGAACATGTCGGCAACGACTGGACGCCCTATGCCAAGCCCCAGCCGGATACCGGCCAGTTCTGGATGAGGATGAACGAGTATATCCGCGGCACCGTGCCCAAGGTAAAGATGCACTACATCCCGGTTCCCTGCCAGCACTGCGACGAGGCTCCCTGCATACCCGCCTGTCCCATCGAAGGTGTTATCTACAAGAGGGACGACGGCCTGGTCATTATCGACCCGGAGAAATGCACCGGCTGCAAGGCCTGTGTGGATGCCTGCCCCTACGACGCCATCTTCATGAACGAGAGCCTTAATATCGCCCAGAAATGCACCGGCTGCGCCCACCTTCTCGATAGCGGCGAGTGGACTATTCCCCGCTGCGCCGATGCCTGCCCCACCGAAGCCATCAAGTTCGGTGAGGAGTCCGAGTTCAAAGCCCTGATTGCTAAAGCCGAGGTGCTTAAACCAGAGCTTAAAGTCAAGCCCAGGGTCTACTATCTGAATATTCCCAAGAAGTTCATCGCCGGCACCGTCTACGACCCGATTGATAAAGAGGTCATTATCGGCGCCACCTGTACCCTCACCGGCCCCACGGCCAGCGCCAAAAAGACTGCTGCCACCGACGGCTTCGGGGATTTCTGGTTCGAGGGACTTAAAGAGGGCGTTTATAACCTGAAGATAGAGGCCAAAGGCTTTGCCGCCAGGAGCTTTGATAAGCTCAACACGGAAAAAGACATCAACCTGGGGGATATACCACTCGCTAAAGCTAAGGCTGCTAAAAAATAACGGAGATACACTAACGTTACACAGGGGGAGTCCTTAATCAGGACTCCCCTTCCTTTTTTATTATGTTGCCGCGAAACTGTCTTCTCCATTTCATTGTCATTCCAGCGCAGGCTGGAATCCAGACGCCCCCCTCGTTTGACATCTATTCCCACCCTGGCCGCCCTCGTATCATCCGTTGCTTATCCCGTACGAAGATTTAGTCTCCCCTGAATATCTTCGATAAAACGCTTCAGGTCTGGTACGTCGGCATCACCTGACCAAACCTTTTTGATTTTTATTTATCGCCTTTTGCTTTTGTCATGGAGTATTTGGTTGTAAACATCAGGTTCGTGAAAATTATAGGCTTGGCAGGATCATTTACTCTCTTGAAATTGAGCGGGCAATGCCACAATCCTCCTACAAGATGAACGACCGTGGAAGTTGTGAAGACAAACTTTTCCAGGTGGTCTTCATCATCACCTAAAGACAGTTCGACTTCACCCCCCAGGTCTAACATGTTGGTAGCATCTCCGCCGATGAACATGAGAAACTCGTCCCAGTCATGTACATGAGGTTTTGGCGCCATTAAAAAGGCTTCTGTTATCGGCACCCAGGAAAGCGCGAAGGGAGAATGGCCGGCAGCTCCCCCCTCATTCTTTCTTAGACCAAGAACCGGTTTTGTGACCTCGGCATGGAAGTCGGTGGGATATGTCTTGTGCCACAGGTCTCTTACGATGTATTTTTCATATTTTGATTGTTCCATCTGGTTCCCTCCTTCTAATATTCACGGTGAAATGTATATGCATCTGCAGCAGGTTCTGTAACCCTGGATTTATAACCTGGCATCACTTCCTGGATAAATTCATACTCTTATACCATGCCTTCCCTTCACTGTCAAATATGTTAGTAGGGTGAAACTAAAAGGCACTTTTAATACAACACCCCCACGAGGGAAAGGGGGACACCGGGGGATAGGGTTACTGCGAAGATTGAGTGTTGAGGTTGGTAATATTTTGAGGCGGTCATTCGTGTACTGTATAATGGAGATATCCCTCTCCTTTCCCATTTATTAACGCGAACGGGAATGATATTTTGAAAATCGCCTATACGGAAACCAACGAGCAGGGGCTTGATTTAATAAAGACTCTCTGGCAGAAGCTTAACGAGCTTCACGAGGAACTGTCTAAGCGCAATGTCGCCCATTTTCACGAGATGACCTTTGAACGGAGAAAAGAAGATTTACTTAAAAAGTCG
>CAYVPT010000309.1:0-3253 GCA_964453865.1 uncultured Dehalococcoidaceae bacterium | reverse complement strand
CTCAAGGAATTACTCTCAAAAAACTTCTAAAGCCCAGGGTTAAGCGTTTAGCGGTGTCTCACATCAGGGAGAGCCTTGGGCTGAGTGAAAGACGAGCTTGCCAGCTGGTTGATATCTCGTCACCGGTCTACTGGTACCGGCCGAAGCCGGGCAATGACGACGTATTACGTCAGCGCTTGCGGGAGCTGGCGGAGCAGATGAAACGTTTTGGCAGTCCCCGGCTGCACCAGCCTTTTTTCCACAAAATCCAGATTCAGTCTATAGCAGCGGTCGGTACTGGTCGTTTAGCCGGATTCACGGTAGAAATGTCTTCCTAGTCCAGGTGGTGTTCATAGCGTATAGCCGCGTCAAAAACGTAGTAGATGTGCCTTTGTCCTTCTGTTTTATGGAGAACCGGCTTGAGGAGTCCTTCCGCAGTACGGACAAGGTCATCCAGGGAATGGAGTTGAATAACCGTCTCCCCGGGTTTAAACTCCGGCATCTCCTTTACTTCCACAATAATATTCTTATATTTCTTCCGGGCTTGCTGAGCTTTTATTTCTATGGCGGCAAGTTTTTCCTGCCGGTACCAGAAATACCAGAGGAGATAAAAGATGAAGAAAACAAAGATAATGCCGGCAACAACAGCCAGCAGCATTCTGACTCGTGAGGCGGGCATTCCCAGATATTCCTCAGTCTGCGGCACTAACCGGGTCGTTTTGATAGACCCCGGCTGAGACTTCGTCAGGTTTTCGCTCCAGATAAGCATGTTATCGCCCAGCTTGGTATTAATGCTCTGGGTGAAATCCACATCTATAGTGCCGAAGTCAGTTTCAGCCATGGTGTGGACTCTTGCCTTGAGAGTAAGATTACGCTCGGATACAGAAACTCCAGTTTCCTGGCGGATGGTGTCAAATATTTCGGAGAACTGTTTCAGGTCAAGGGGAAAACTAACGGTGAAATCCCCGCTTTTATCGGTGAGAGGGACGAGCTCAATAGTCTTCGACCATATCTGCGGATTTTCTAAAATGGCTTCCATGGTCACCGCTTCATCCAGCTTGTTGATTGGCTGGCTTGATTCCAGGTGATAATAGAAACTGACATCCATTCCATCTAAAAGCTCGGACATGATGGTACGCGGATTTCTCACGGTTTTCAGCGGCGCGGGGGGCGGCGATATCTCGTGGGGGGGCTTGAGGATTATCGAGCCGAAGCCGGAGCCGGGTTTGAGGTAGACCTCATAGTCGAATTCCCCGTACTGCTCGTAATTCAACTCGCCGACAAAACCGGAGGCGGCGTGGTTTAGATTTCCCTCAACCTCGATGAGTGGCCCGTTTACCCGTATCGGCAGGCTCTGGGTAAAGCTCTCGAATACCGGCCCGGTATCCGTTTCAACCGTGGTGTAGACGTAGGCGGTAATCATTATCTCGCTGCCGGTGATATTGTCGCTGATAGTGATGTAATCATCGGAAACATTATCACTGAAATCCAATGGGAAATTAACGGTAAAATCCACGGCTCTTGAGGTTCTGGGTATCAGGATGACTTCCTGCTCCTCCCCGGCACCGGGACTTCTTACGATTGCCCTGACCTCGACTTCCCCGGATATCCTCTCTACGGGTTTATCCGGTACCAGGCGGTAGCTGAAGGATAGATTGAGGCGGTCGATAATCCCGGTGGGGTATTTCATTATTTCCGGCGGTGAGGGCGGCGGCTTCTGGGGCTCGGGTCCGTAGAGGTACGATGGCTTTAGATAGGCAGCGTAGTCAAATTTGCCCTGGTGCTGGTAATCAACCAGCGTGACCTCCTCGGCCACGGCTCTCTCCGTCGGGAGACTATACACCTTATAAACGCCCAGGAGTGAAACGATAAGGAGGATTGCACTGGTAGCGAGAAGACTTATTTTCATATCAGTAATACAGGTCCCGAGATTCAGGTTATCTCGTGGTAAGACGGTAATTCATCGCGAGAGTGAAGGTATCGCCCTGGAATTCGTTCCCGGCGCTCTGATGGAACCTGACGCTCATTTCAAAGCGGGTTTCATCATCGGAGGGCGGTGGAAGGTTTCTCAGCGGTCTTTTCTTGAGGTCGTTGAAAGTTATTCTTCCATCTCTATCGACATCCCGAATCCGCCAGCCTCTAATGGCCGACCGGCAGTTATTTCCTTTCTTTAATGTATTCGTCGCCTGTCCCGTCAAACAGTCAATCTGCCATATCCCCACCCTGTTCGTATAACTGTAGGTACACTGGGTGATTTCCATATATCTGGCCATGTGGTCCGGCTGCGAGGTCGTCCATGGATTGTAATTGCAGGAAATCATCACCGTTCCCTGGCAGGCCTTTTGAGGGGACTGGCTCCGCAGGCCGACAAAATGCCCGTCAAAGGAGAACTCGTCTCCCGGTGCCATGTTGCTGGCCGTCCATGTCTCCCGGACGCCGTCCGCCCAGGTTTCATCCTGGTCCTGTATCTTCAGGTCCACCTGCCCGGGGGGATGGGGAAGGCAGCGGGGGGGAAGAGGTCGGTAGTGGGGCGGATAGTAGCAGGCATAGGCCGCGCCAATAGAGCCGCTGGCGATAATAATCGCCATCACGCCCAGTAGAACGGCCATAATTTTTCTACCCGCCATCAGACCCCCTTTTTTGTCCCTGTACGTTTCACTATCAAAGCAGCCGGGTTTATGGTCAACTGAAAGCCCTCCTTCTCTTTAGAAACCTCTCCCGGCGCTTTTTCAGCATGTCTTTTCTTCGCTTTTGCATTGGTTTGAAGACCTCTTCCAGGGTATCTTTGAGGGTTAAGCCGATGAAGGCCAGCCCCAACGGTATGATGACCAGCACCGCTACCGGTACCGACTTTCCACCTATCAGGCTGACCCCCTCTCTACCGAGTTGGGCGAGCCGGGCCAAATTGCCGACATAGGGCAGGTAGAATACCTCTTTCCCGGTGACGGCTTCAGCAGGTACAAGATTAAAGTCCGGCTCTTCATTGGCGTCACCTTTGGTCTGGAAGAGGCGGCCGATGTCGGTCTTCTGTATGTCTATCACGCGGTGGCAGATGGGCGTATCGATGCCGGGGAGTTTGAAGGAGATGACATCACCGGTTTCAACCTGCGATGCGTCCATCGGCTTGATGACGATAAGTCCCCCCACCGCCAGCTTCGGTTCCATGCTGCCGGAGAGCACGGCATCGTACTCCCAGCCGTACTGTGCCGTCACCATGACGAAGGCGACCGCCAGAATCACGGCGGCCAGTACCGCCCAGCCGAGCCATTCTATC
>CAYVPT010000308.1:0-3264 GCA_964453865.1 uncultured Dehalococcoidaceae bacterium | reverse complement strand
TCAGGCTTGGGAACGCCGTCTCCGGTTCCACCGGTTTCAGATAGTCCGTATCTATGCCGTGAGGAATGACCGCGATATCTAATTCGGGGCAATGCGACCTGACCATATCCCGCTGGTGGGCCGAAACCGCTACGGACACACCGGCAACCCGGTACATCCTGGCGTAGCCCCTCGTTTGATAGTAGTACAGCAGGAGGACTATCTTCTTAAGCCAGTTCCTTTCCATTTGATAATGCATCAGCGCTATCTCGGATAGCGCGAAGGTCTCCAACAGTACCGTGGGGATATTTTTACCAAAGGCATAGTTAAGCATGGAAGGATGGTCGGCGGCCATAATATCAATACTTTTACTCCGCAATAACCACCTTATTTTTTTCTCCATCTCCAGCGAATAAGAAAAATTAAGGAAGTAGGAATAACGGGAAAATATTCTGTGGAGCGAAAACGAGTTCCTCAAGGCAGCCAGCACGGCTCCGGGTGACTTCAAGCCGGGTTGGGCAGGCATATCGAGCGTTTCCGCCTGGCAGTAAGCACTCAAGTCGGGATAGTCTTTCCCCGGCAGTTTGAAGGCTACAAGCGTTATATCGTGTTGATATTTCTCGGAAAGATATTTCAGTGAGTTGAGCACTCGGAGGCTGGTCGCATTGGAAGGTGACGGAAATTCATGGCAGACGAATAGGATATTCAAAGTCTTTCCCTATTTATTGAACTACCCGGCTTTTTCTGTTAGATTATACATGTGCCCGCAGATTATGGCAAGCTAACTTGCTGTCGTATGAAAAGCACTTCATGAGTAAAAATAAGTGTCCCGGTGAAATTATTGAGGACGTAGTCGCCCGCAGGCTTTGCACAGGGTGTGGCACCTGTGCCGGGCTGTGCCCGTCGGATGCTCTGGCGATGGTGATTGACCGTCAGCGAGGAGTTTACATTCCCCGGCTGGATAAAAGCAGGTGTGATGAATGTGGTCTCTGCGCTAAAGCATGCCCGGCGCTTGATATCGACTACGAGCGATTAAACCGCGAGATTTTCAATATAGAGCCGCAGAGTACCGTTCTCGGTAACTATATGAACTGTTATACGGGATATTCTCTCGACCAGGATGTGAGATATAGTTCGGCTTCCGGCGGTCTGTTGACGGCCACCCTCCTTTTTGCTCTCGAGGAGGGCATTATAGATGGCGCCCTGTTGACCGGGATGAGCGCCGCAAATCCGCTGCAACCCCAGCCCTTTATCGCCAGAACCCGCGAGGAAATAATATCTTCCGCCAAATCCAAATATTGCCCCGTACCCGCCAACATCGCTCTCAAAGAGATACTGGAAAAGGAAGGCAAATACGCCGCGGTTGGCCTCCCCTGCCACCTTCACGGCATAAGGAAAGCCGAGAAGATTAACCGCGAGCTCAAGGATAGAATCGTATTACACCTAAACATCCTGTGCAGCGGCACACCTAACTTTAACGCGACGCGGTACCTGCTCCGCGGACTGCGTATAAGCCCCGACGATGTCGAGACACTGGAATACCGGGGCGGGGGGTGGCCGGGCAGGATGTCAATAAAATTGAAGGACGGCAGGACGGAAAATATCCCCTATCCCGTTTACTGGGGCGGGTTCGGGGGGCTGTTCTTTCCATTGAGCTGCGCCCTATGTATCGACTGGTACGCGAAACTGGCGGATATTTCCTTCGGCGATGCCTGGCTGCCGGAGTTAAAAAGAGACGAGATTGGCAGCTCAATTGTCATTGCCAGAAGCCAGCATGGTGAAGACATTCTGCAAAGAATGGCTGCCGGCGGGAAAATCAACCTCATGACTACCAACGCTTCCCGGGTGAATGAAACACAAGGCGGATTGCCTAAAAAAGAAGCTGAATTGAAAATACGTCTCAATATAGCGAAATTATCCGGTAAGAAACGGCCAATACGCGGTGACATTCCCCTGCCCCACCCTTCCCCCCTGGCCTATCTGAACTACGGTCTGCATTCTCTGCTGGGTTTTATTGCTTCCAGGCGCAACCTGTGGGGACTGCTGGATATCTATAACCGCCTGTTCATGTTCGGCAGCCGTATGAAATCGAGATTAACCGGCAGAAATTCAAACTAATATATTATCTGGTTTTAGAATTTACGGAATCCAGCAGCTCCTTTAACAGCCTGCCGTTAAGCATCGCCCTTTCCCTGATATTCTCCGTCCGGGGCTTCAGGTCTTCCTTTATTTTATCTTTTTTCGACCAGATATCGTTTATCCTGGACAATAGAGCATCGGCATCCATGCCGTCCGCGTAAAAAATGCCGTCCTCCTGCCCTACCATTTCGATAATGCCGAGTCGCTGGTCGGCGCGTCCGGATATAGCCAGAGCAGGCACACCCATCGACAGGGCATTTACCGCGGAATGCAGTCGCTCACCGATAACCAGGTCAAACTGGCCGATAAGCCCCTTTAACTCCCCGACTTCATATTCGTTGGTGACGAGTTTTACTCTGTCCTTGTTCCTGCAAAGCCGGGAAACATCCGCCGCTATAATCCTGTCATCACGCTCTTTACTAAAACCGATGCAGTGGGGCAGAAAAACCACGGTGGCATCGAGACTGTCCGTCAGACTATCGATAATGCCAGCGAGCATCTCGTTATGCCTCCGGTAGCTGCTCTCGGGACCAAGGCCCGGAAAAGCCGCCGAAGCTATCTCACGGGTTAACGTCATCCCGATGAGAGCCCCCGGTCCGGCACCAATGCTTTCCTGTCTCATTATTTCCTTTACCCGTTCGGTGGATACGGGCGGGGCAAGAAAAGCGGGGTCCGCCGTTAAAAACAACCTGCTATCCGGGATTCTGTCCTTCCATTGCTGATAGGAAATACCCTCGCGCAGGGTTATCAGGTCCATCCTTTTTAATACGAACTCGGCCCCATTTTCAAGCAACCAGCGGGGCTGTCCGGCCCGCGGAATACTCCCGCCGTAGAGTACCACGGGCTTTCCCAGCGCCCTGGCAAAGATAGGCAGGTACAGCGGATACAGATATACCGGCACCGCCACACTTCCTCCCCTGCCGAAAGTACCGTTATGTCCTTCAATAATAACGTCTGCCTCCAAGTACTCCCGCCAGATGTCTCCTTTAGCCAACCGCAGGGCTCTTGAACCTAAAATCTTATAGGCAATCAGGAAACACAGGTGCTGAAACATAACCCGGATTGAAGCCCAGATTTTGCCGAACCGGGTTTTAAATTCGCCGTGAAGGTGCCAGCACTGATTTATGTCAACTGTCCTGACCCTGG
>CAYVPT010000307.1:0-3284 GCA_964453865.1 uncultured Dehalococcoidaceae bacterium | reverse complement strand
CGACATCGGCGTCCTGCTCGATGCTGCCGCTCTCCCGGAGGTCGGAAAGCTGGGGTTCGTGGGAGGGCCTGCCCTCAACAGCACGACTCAACTGCGAGACCGCCAGCACCGGGGCATCAAGTTCACGCGCCAGTGCCTTGAGAGAACGGGAGATATATGATATTTCCTGCACGCGGTTCTCGCCGCGACCGCCGCCCTCCCCCGGCATCAACTGGAGATAATCGAGGATAACTAGGTCAATGCCGCGCTCGTAATTAAGGCGAAGCGCCTTGCTGCGCATCTCCGCCATGCGGATCATGGGGGTATCATCGATATAAATGGGGGCTTCCGAGAGGACACCGGTAGCATCCAGAACACGGCGTTCTTCGTCCTCGGTCTTGTGTTCGCCGAAACGGATACGCCGCGAATTAATACCCGACTCGCTGGAAACGAGGCGCGTCACCAGGGCATCACGGCCCATTTCCAGGCTGAACAGGGCGACGCAGGCGCGGTGCTCCACTCCAGCGTTGCGGGCGATATTCAGAGCCAGGCTGGTCTTGCCCATGCTGGGACGACCGGCGACAATAATGAGGTCAGACCGCTGTAAACTGCCGAGGAACTCGTCCAGACCGACAAAGCCGGAAGGAATGCTCTGCAAACGTTCGGGACGCTCATCGGTGGGGGGAGGTTCAACCTCGAAGTACTTGTCCAGCACCTGCCGGATATGAGTGAGGTCGCCACGGCCGCTGCCGCGACGCAGCTGTAACAAGGCGCCCTCGGCCTTCGCCAGGCTGTCCTCGACATCCGGTCCGGCCTCGTAGCCGATAGTTACAATGCGGTCGCCCGCGGTTATCAGCTGACGCATAACGGAGAGCCGGTAGACTATCCTGGCGTAATGCTCGATATCGAGCGAGGTGGGGCAGACCGATATCAGGTAGCTGAGCCGGGCGGCACCCCCGCAGTTTTCCAGTTGCCCCCGCCGGGAAAGCTCCTGAGCCAGGGTGACCTGGTTAATGGCTTCGTCGCGCTGGTAAAGCGACATGCTGGACTCGTAAAGCCACCGGTTCTGTTCGAAGTAGAAGTCCGCCGGCTGGAGGAAATCGGCAATCTGGAAGATAGAAGTACCGTCAATCAGCAGCGAACCGATAACCGCTTCTTCGGCGTCATTATCGTTGGGCGGCAGCCTGGCATCGTTCACCCGTTACGACTCCTTCTTTTCCTCTGCTTCTATTTCAGCTTTCTTCACCTTTGCCCTGGGCTTCTTTTTCTTCTTTGCTTCAGCGGGTTCTGCTTCTTCTTCCTTCTTCTCTTCAGCGGGCTTGGCTTCTTCTTCCGGTTTTGCTTCTTTTTTAGCTTTGGTTGCTTTAGCTTTCTTCTTCTTGGCCGGTTTCTTTTCCTTTACCGCTTCGGCCGGTTCGGCTTCCTTTTCTTCTTTGGCCGGCTTCTCTTTCTTCTCAGCTTTCTCTTTCTTTTCTTCGGTCTTTTCAGCTTCGGCGGGTTGCTCCGCCACCGGCTCATCCGAAATTACATTGACCTTGATAACCGCAGTGATTTCATAAGCAAGCTTGACAGTTACATCGGTACTGCCGGCCTGCTTAATGGGCTCGCGCAGGTCGATTTTCTTCTTATCAATCTCGTTTCCCGCCGCTTTACTCAAGGCTTCGGCGATATCGGCACTGGTAATGGAACCGTAGAGTTTTTCGTTCTCACCCACCTTGGCTTCAAGAGTAATTTCAGTGCCTTCTATCTTCTTGGCCAGCTCCGCCATCTCGGCTTCTTCCAGTTCCCGCTGTTTGACTTTCTTTTTAAGCTGCGATTCGACAGCGGCGGCGGCCTGCGAATCAGCCAGGACAGCCAGTTTACGAGGGAACAGATAGTTACGAGCGTAGCCATCGGCCACGGTACGGGTCTGGCCAACCCTGGCGATATTGGGGACGTCTTCGATAAAGATAACCTTCACAGTTTACTCCTTTTTTGATGACAAGATATTAAACAACTATCCGCCGCAACACGTCAAATGCCGCCGGCGTACCAACACCCAAAAAATCAGGGGAAATTTTCTTTATTCGCCAAGATATTTTCCGGCGTTAACGGCAGCGATAGCGCCATCGCCGGCGGCGCTGATAACCTGCCGGATAGAGTTGCTGCGGATGTCTCCGGCGGCAAAAATCCCGGGTACGCTGGTCTCCATTTTATCGTTCACGATAATGGCACCGACTGCATCCAGTTTCAGGATACCCTTGAGATAATCGGTGAGGGGTTTGGAGCCGACACTCACGAAGACTCCCTCAACTTTAAGCGCCGAAGTCTTTCCGGTCTTTACGTTGCGAACCTTTATTTTTTCGACGAAGGTATCGCCGGAAATCTCCTCGACGACGCTATCCCAGAGGAACTCTATCTTCTTTTCGGCGAAGGCCTTTTCCTGGACAATTTTAGTGGCGCGCAGTTCATTGCGGCGGTGGATAACCGTTATCTTCGAGGCGAATTTGGTAAGTTCGATGGCTTCGGTAACGGCGGCGTTACCGCCACCCACCACCACGACCGGCTTATCCCGGAAAAATGGGCCGTCGCAGGTAGCACAGTAGGAGACACCCTTGCCGGTGTACTCCGCCTCGCCGGGCACACCCAGCTTCTGCCGTTCCGAACCGCCGGCGATGATAACCGCCCCGGCATTGAAATTACTTTGAGATGTCTGAACGACTTTCCGTTTACCGGTTATTTTCAGACCGGTGACCTCGGTGATAAGTGTTTCCAGTCCGAACTTGGTCGCCTGCTTGTGCATGGCCTCGGTCAAAGCGATGCCGCTGATACTCTCGGTAAAGCCGGGGTAGTTTTCAACCCATTCCGTATTGATTATCTGGCCGCCGACCGCGCCTCTTTCGATAAGGAGACTACTCAGCCTGGCGCGGGCGGTATAGATGCCGGCGCTGAGCCCGGCCGGCCCGCCGCCGATGATGACAATATCGTATTTTTTTTGAGGTTCACTCATTAATTCTGCCTCCCCGGTTTACAGAGCCGGTTCAAGACTGTTCTTTATTCCATTCCTGGTTTCTCCGGTAAATCCAACCGTACTGGAGAAAGGCTTTCCGTTTTTAAAAATCATCAGGGTAGGCAGGCTCATAACGCCGTACTTACTGGCTATCCCAGAGTTATCATCGACATTAAGCCTGACGAAGCTAACCCTCCCGGCGTATTCGCCGGCAAACTTATCGATAACAGGTTCAACCGAACGGCACGGCACGTAACGGGGAGCCCAGAAATCCACCAGCACGGGGGTTTTTGCCTGCAAAACCATTTCGTTAAAT
>CAYVPT010000306.1:0-3292 GCA_964453865.1 uncultured Dehalococcoidaceae bacterium | reverse complement strand
TTATATTCTTATTAAATTATTTTATAAAATACTTTCTTTAAAAAATTAATTTAAATACTTTGTCGAATATAATACCTAAGAGAGAACAAAAATTGATGATGATGTAACAAAAACTGAAATTGAGATTAGTTAAGGCCAAGATCTTCCGGAGTTGGAACCGTAGTTGGCACCTCGTAAAACCTTAACTGTAAAACCTTCAAGCCATTGTTGTCGTAGCTCCAGAAGTAATCCTGGAGACTATCATCAAACAATGGTATTAGTTCTACGACACCGTCTTCATTAATATCTGCATAGATATAAAGAAGCTCCTTGCTGACATTCTCAAAACGCGGTTTTCCTTTGTCTCGACCGACCTCAAGAGTTACCAGAGAGCATACTTCCTCGTACACATCGTCATCTGTGCCAATGATTCCGTCAGCTCCTGCATCGACCCACTGTTCAGCACAGGTAGTTACCACAGCAGACCCACCAGGCTTCCCTACAGGCCGAGCCCAAACGCTGTAGACGGTAGTACCATCGCTATCCGGATCAGGATTCGGCAACTGGAATGAGGCAGAACCTTTTGTTCCGTTTGCATCAAGAACGGCGAAATTATCACCTTCTATCAGATTGATTCTAGCTTTACCATCAAGAGGCACGAAGATTCGATGGCCGTTGTCACCGATCATGTCTGCTGTTTTGTCTTTCGGTACGCCTATGATATTCAGGTTGTAATGAGGACCACTTAAAGCGCCATTACCTGTGGGCTGATAGTTTGCTGCCGATGCTATTCCAGAAAATGATGCCATGAGGACTATTGCCAGTATTACTGCAATCAGCCTTTTCATGTCTATAAACTCTCCTTTTTAATTTTATTGTTATTCGTTGTTAATTTTAGACATATCAATCTAAAATTAATCGTTCTCTTCAAAATCCTTTATCATTGCATAAAATTCCTCCTTAAAGTTGTTTTTATAGTAAAATGTGTCGCGACCGTTATAAGCATAGATCCAGAAACAGCGAAAAACTATCACCAATTTTCGGGGAACAGATCAGCTTTTCTATCAAGCTGTATAACACCAATAATACAAAATTAAGTTTAAGGCTAGAGGAATTAATAGCCAAGTTCAAGGATTGTGCCAACCATTCTAGGAAACACCTATCTACAACCAAAGCAGACGAACTGGTTACCAAAGGGTCTTCAATTGGAAAAAGTGAATGATATTAGAGTAATTTCGGCTAATTTTACTTGAGAAACCCATCTTACACTGTGATAATATTTTAATACCGCTATAAAAAAGAATTATCGAAAATTAATGAGCGGAGATTTACTAACCTGTAAAGGCGATTCAGTTGTTATAAGCTCCTACGTTAGGAAAATTATCAGGAAGGAAGTGTTTATAATGGCATATTCCATACATATAGAAAAAAGTGTACCGATAGTAGTAAGGGACGGCGCATTGTTACGAGCAGATATTTATCGTCCGGGAGATAAGGAAAAACACCCGGCTCTATTAGTACGTACTCCGTATAACCGGGAGATGTCATTCAATTCTCCTTTTTTCCCTTATTATAATGCGGTAGAGGCCGGTTATTCCGTCATTATCCAGAGCTTGCGTGGCGTTTTCGATTCCGACGGACGGGATGGACTCCAACCGCTAATGTTTGAAGGGCCTGATGGTTACGATACGGTGGAATGGTTAGCCCATCAATCATGGTGTGACGGCAACATTGGTACCTGTGGCGCATCTTATTCGGGTGGTATCCAATGGATTACCGCCTGTGAAAATCCTCCTCATTTAAAAGCCATGGCACCCTGGGTAACCGGGCAGGGTTGGGATGAACCAACACGTCTTAATGGTATCCTGAATCTGGGGATAGCTGTAAATTGGTTGCTGACAATGACGGTGGAAAATATTAATCGGCAGGAAAAGATGGGAAAAGATGTCTCCTCAATACGCGACTTGCTACTTAAAGCTGTAGCTGACCCCTCGCAAGTCTACAATTATCTGCCATTAAAGGATGTCCCACATTTTAATTTTGATCAAATTAAAGAAATGTGGGTTAGCCGGATTCTTAATAGCGATAGAGATACCCCCGAATATGTTGAAAAAACCCGCCTGCCTTTTAAAAAAATAATGGCGCCTTGTTTTCATGTATCGGGCTGGTTTGACTTCTACCCTTCGGGTACTTTAGGCCATTTTAATAATATGCGGGAAAAAGGCGGCTCAGAACTAGCAAAGAAGAACCAGTATGTTATGATAGGGCCATGGCTACATGGAGGTCCAACAGCGAGTGGAGATACAGGTGCCCTCGGTTTCGGAACGTCAGCTTCGATATTGGGAAGTCAAATAGGCGAATTCCATCTTGCATTTTTTAATAAATATCTTAAAGGGATGAAAGTTGACCTGCCTGCCGTACGTTACTTTGTTATGGGCAGGAATGTTTGGAAGACGGCGGATGCCTGGCCGCTGCCGGAAACGCACTGGCAGCGGTTCTTCCTGCATAGCAGGGGTCATGCAAACAGCGCAGCCGGCGACGGGTTACTCGACCGGAACGAACCGAAAGCAGAGCTTCCCGATAATTATATCTATAATCCGCATTTCCCGGTACCGACGAACGGTTGCCGGGGCCAACAAATATTAATGGTATTTGCCCCCTCACCCCAGGAACAAACTTTGATAGAGCGCCGCGGAGATGTTCTTTGTTATACCACTCCCGAGCTTGAGAAAGACATAGAGGTCACCGGGCCGCTGGCGCTGCATCTTTTCGCGGCTTCTTCTGCTCGGGATACCGATTTTACTGCCAAGCTAGTGGACGTTTATCCTAACGGGTATGCTTACAACGTAGTTTGTGACGGCATCACTCGAGCACGCTACCGCAAGTCAATTTTCAAACCGGAGCTTCTAATTCCTGGAGGGATTAATGAATACGTTATTAATATGCAGGCCACCAGCCAACTTTTCCAGAAAGGGCACCGTATTCGTATTGATATCACCAGCAGCAGCTTCCCGGAGTATGACCGCAACATGAACACGGGCAACGCCATCGGGGAAGATGAGCGCGGTATTCCTGCCCTACAGACTATATATCACCAGAGCGATTATGCCTCATATATCGACCTGCCGGTTATACGGCCCGCAAATTAATCCGGTAATTATTTTAGTAAACGGCCTGATATTTGAAAATAACTCTTTGCGCCGGCGGTAGCAGGTAGCGCCGCTAGCGAATGTGTAATGTTGGAGTATATAACCGAAATGCTGACCAGCTCCCCGGCTGGCTGATTTTGACAACCGGCAGCGAGCCGAGTTTC
>CAYVPT010000305.1:0-3314 GCA_964453865.1 uncultured Dehalococcoidaceae bacterium | reverse complement strand
AACCGCTCCTGCTTTAAGCCATTTCTTCTCGGCTGCCTCCAGTATGGGAACCAGCTTGCCGAAGATGCAGCCGACTACCAGCAGAAACGCCCAGCTATGATGGGCTGCAAACACTTCTTTGGATTTAGATACCAATGCAGTGCCTATCGTTTCAAACCCCGGTATCATAAAACCGAAAATAATCTTTTCCTTACCCTCTTCTCTTGCCAGCACCGAGTTTACCAGCTCCAGTACGCACAACCGAAAAGCCTTACGCACGCCCTCCAGTTCTGTATCATAATACCTGGTAAGTCTTTGTTTGCCCCGCTCAATATCCTCTTCGGTTATTCCCAGCTTGTCGAACGCCTTCTCTACCCTGGGTAGCTCCATGTTAATATCATGTGCTGTAAAACCACATAATTTAAGTAGTTCAATCATTATTCAATTTCCCCTTTTAGTATCTCAATAAAGGCTTCTATACGGGTTTTCAGTTGACCGGTGGCAGTAGTACTGTAATCCGATTCTAAAATAAGCATCGGGATGTTGCGTTCACCCAGCTTTTCAGCGCAATAGTATGATTCCGAGTCGTAAGTCTCGCAGCACAGCAGCTCATACCATATTACACCAGATACCTTGAAGTCCTTAACCAGTTTGAGCGCAAAATCAAGCCTTTTTCTGGCTGAGTATCTCATAAAGGCACAGGGTACTCTGTCCGCCAGATATCCCCTGGTAAGCGACTGGAATATGTCACCTCTATTCTCAATACCGTGCCAATAATACCTGATACCCTCGCATATTTCTTCAATGACAATCTCGCCGCCGGCTGCCTCCACCAGTTCCGCGACCGCATAATCGCCATAACCGATATTCGGGCCTGCCAGCAAAATCCTTGGCTTGTCGGTTTCAGTAACCGGCTGTTTATCCTTGAGTTCCTGATAGACGGAATCCAGCACCTCTACCATAAAAGCCGGGTCGGCATAAAAAGAGGCATGGTTCAACTTAACGAAATCCAGAGCACTAACTGGTGAGGGGGAAGTACGGCGTAGCAAACTTATCTCCCTGAGGAGTTCCCTCATCTTGTTGTAAAGGTCAATAGCCCCGGTTATTCTATCGTTTGTTATTTCATTTCCCATAAATGTCTGCAGCCTGTCCTTTAGCGCTCTTAACCTGTCGGTAAAGTATTCCAACTCAAAGTCATTACTATATTGGTGTGGAATCCCCAGTTTAAATATCTCCAAATCACCTTGGTATTCCCATATGTCAGTCACCTTTTTTAAATGCTGGCACGTAATTGGCGCTACGAGCATATCTATCATACTGTAAAAGGGGTTCTTTAACAGCCTCTCTCCAATCTGGGCCCGGGCGAAGGGGCAGATGACGCGTGGTACGACTGATAGTGCGACGTCAGCTGGTTGCGAAGCTCCGCCGTGGACAAGGCATAACGGCACTGCGCCAGAGGCATAAATCAATTCCTCTGGGACATAATTTCCGGGGAAGTAGCCGATTATCTTAGTTCCGTTCTTTTTTGCCTCTTCTAATTGTGCCGGTCTATCCCTCAGGTGAATAGCTAAACGTTCTTCCTGCATAGTGTCAGCCCCCTATTTTCTCGCTCCGCAACTTAGGAGCGGCTGGATGTTTACCACAATATTAATCGCCGCCGGAAATGTTGATCGCTTGTCCGGTTATATAATTAGACTGGTCAGAAACGAGAAAGAAGACCAGGTCGGCTATCTCCTCGGTTGTGCCGAGCCGGCCCCACGGGTTTCGAGAACTCACCATTGCGTGGTTTTTCTTTCTAGCTTCGTCCCAGGTAATACCATCAGCTTCTGCTATTGTAGTAAAATACTCATCCGTTATATTAGTGAATACCATACCGGGGTTAATGACATTCACATTTATGTGATATGGTGCTAGCTCAAGGGCTAGAGACTTCGCTAGACCTATAATACTCCATTTGGAGGCAACATAACCAGCGATTCCCGGCATGCCAAACGTTCCTGCTAACGAGCTAAAGATTACAATCTTCTTGCCTTCTCCGTTTTTTATCATATGCCTGGCCACTGCTTTGGAAACGAGAAATGTGCCGGTAACATTTACGGCCTGAATCCTTTTAAAGGCTTCTTCATCGAGATCTACGACTTTCGTCGCCATCGGACCGTGTGTAGCGGCACAATGGACCAGGATGTCTATCTTCCCGAATTTTCCCAGGGTTTCGGACACCATTTTGTCAACATCGCGACTGCTGCTGACATCGGCTACCACAGCCAGGGCTTCGCTGCCCAGAGCCTTGGTTTCCTGAACCACTTCGTCTAAACCACCCCAGTTTTCGTCCCCGGGGAAGAGGCTTTTAGGCACTGCGCAAATATCATTAACGGCTACGTTAGCCCCCTCCCTGGCTAATCGCAAGGCAATTTGATGTCCCATGTTTCTCTTGTTTCCTGCTCCAGTAATCAGAGCGACCTTGCCTTCAAGACTTTTCATTAGGTTCCTGCCTCCTATCGATAGTCTTCCAGGCTGCCGAGCACAACCAGCATTGAGCCGGGTAATTCTGGTACGATAAAGCTTATCTGTTCCCTTCCTCTAATACGAGACATTTTACTCCTCAAGTCTGGGACAAGATGGGAGAGTCACGACTTCTCCGGGGTCTTGGCAGGGGATTACCGGTTTCAGGATCCCGGCCCGTATCCTGTTAATAGTTATGTGCTTCGAAGTTTTCTCTGAGATTACCCCAATAGCCAGGGGGTGGTGGAAATGGGGTGACAATAGGCAGAACTTTTTCTATCTCATTCGTGTTGAACGCTTAAATTATAATGATTTTCGATGCACAAAACAAGCAAAGGTTACCTCTACGCATCACTGTTTAATTTCCTTTGGTTTGTGATATTATCATCTTGTAATATTCGGCCCCGATATCATTTTTGGTAAGATGATCAGAGAACTCACTTACGGAAACACAGATACTGTATTTAATATTATAAACAAAGCCGCTGTAGCCTACAAGGGTGTTATACCAGCTGACTGCTACCATGAACCGTACATGACCAAAGAGGAACTATCTCATGAGATGGGGAATATGACCTTCTTTGGCTGGGAGGAAGAAGGGAAGCTGGTGGGGGTGATGGGTTTCCAGTTAGTTAAATATGTGACCCTTATCCGGCACGCTTATGTGTTACCCAACTACCAGGGAAAGGGCGTTGGCTCCAAGCTTCTAGACCACTTAAAGCTGATGACGAAGACAAAGGAACTGCTTGTGGGCACCTGGGCAGGCGCTACCTGGGCAATCGACTTCTATCAAAAGCATGGATTTAGGCTTATGCCCAACAAAGACGAACTCC
>CAYVPT010000304.1:0-3322 GCA_964453865.1 uncultured Dehalococcoidaceae bacterium | reverse complement strand
CATCCCCCTTATGCAGGGGGAACATGACCGTACTGCCGTTGATGGCGTTCAAGCTTTCTATCAACCTGGCGATGTGGATTTCCGTAGCCACGTCAATAGCTTCGAGGAGTTTTTCAGGCTGGCGGAACATATCTATGGCAACTCCCGCCGTTCCCCTGAGATTATCCGCAATGAGGTCGAAGGGCGCGCTGCCCATACCTCCCCGCCCCGCCGGGAAACCGGCCGCCTGGCATTCCTGAGCGAAAATCATGTTTTCCTGCATCTGCTTCTCCATCTCCTCACCCGCCGCGATAAATTTCTGGAAAGATTCCCGTACATCCGGTCGAAGGAAGGGGAAGACAGCCACCATCGGCATACCGTTTAAATTTGTCAGATGCGGAAAATACTGCCATGCCTCCGCCGCGCCGATGGTCCTCGGCGTCAGTACCCTGAACCCGAAATCCGCGGGATCGTCGATATACTTATCATATTCCTCGGCCGACATATACTGCTTTTCATTGAACTGGTAGATGGTGGCATCGTCCCCCACTCCGTGACCGGGCCACGAGTACTGGTGGTAGTCCAGGATATCAAACACCCTGCCGGAAAAGACCAGGCCGGGTCCGCCGAAGCTGTCCATATCCTCATAAAAATCCCACATGAACTTGGTCCAGGCCTCCCGGGCGGCCCTGTAATCATACATTACCTTCTTGAAATCATAGCCGGCGTAATAAGCCGGGTAATCCCCCAGCGGTAACGACACGGGAACGCGGTCGGGTACCTGGCACAGGCTTGTTTTCAGATGGCGGTCCGCTCTCTCCCGGTATAATTTCTCCGCCTTGGCATCGCGGAACTTAATCCCTTCCCCCGAGATATAGTCCTTCAGCCTGCGTTCACGTTTCTCTTCCCTGGTTAATTCCGACCATTGTTTCTCCATGTTTTCTCCTTTTAGTAGCTTGCTTGAAACATCTGAATGTCTTTTGGTTTTAATTACTGTAAAAACCGGGTATTTCTTTTAATATTAGATGAGGGAGGGATTAAAAAGCAATTCATTAGCTTAAGGTAAACGGGCTTTGCAGATAATGATGAGGGGGCGGCCAGGGCGGGAAAAGATAATAGCGAAGGGGCGGGGCAAAGATTTATAACCTACGCTATAATATGATAGATTCTGTATTTACAAAGAGGTTAGTCATGTCCATGAAACATTACCTATCAAGCTACATACAACGAAGGACGGCAAGGATACGAAGCCAGTTTAAGAGGTTATGGAAGAACTATATATACCAGAGCTTCTTCGCAGCCTGCACTTTAGCGATTGTGCTGCTGGTCCTTAACATGGAAAACGCGGTGGTTATCGCGTCAATAGGAGCGACGGCCTTTATTGTGTTCACCATGCCGAGAAACATTTCCGCCATGCCCAGAAGAGTAATCGGAGGACACGTTATCGGCTTAATATCAGGTTCACTGGTCGTTTTTATCCCGCATAATAATGAGTTTTCCTCTATCTTGGTGTACGCCCTGGCCGTGGGGATTTCCGTGTTCCTGATGGTGGCCGTGGACTTCGAGCATCCGCCAGCGGCCGGAACATCCCTCGGGGTAGCGATGACCGGTTTTTCCGTTACCGTGTTGATTGCGGTAATAACCAGCAGTATTCTGTTATCACTGGCCCACAGATTCCTGCGGAGGTATTTAAGAGACCTGACATGAAAATAAAAGCAGGGTATATACACTAAAAAAAGACTCACGCCTGTACATATGATAAAAAACATTGATGTTGTAGTTAATCAGGACCTGGATAAGCGGCAGCAGCTTGGATTTGAACCACCAGTTTGCTAACTGCCAGTAATAGTATTATCATGTATACAAACAACGGAATAATAAGCTGGATTTAAAGCAATGAATATTGGCGACAAAGTAAAAATAACGTTCGGCGAATATCAAGGCAAAGCCGGTGAAATAAAAGCCCGGCATATGAATGCAGTCCCCAATGAAATGAAAAACATAACAGCAGGAGTAATAATAACCAGTAGAAATAATGAAACGCTCTATAGCGTTCTTCTTGAAGGGGACAAAGACATCATGTATTTCCCGAAGAGTTGCCTTGAACTTATTACCGATAAATAGTTGATAGATTTAGGATAATCAGTATTCGTGTCTGCGAAAGTATGCGGTAGCAGCTTGGACTAAACCGCCGAAAGCCAACCCCGGTCTCGCGTTAACATCCGGCATTAAGGATAAGGTGAGGCCACGAAAGTTATAAATACAATATCGCCGGACTTGTAGGCACCGACAGACCCGTATTTGTTATAACTCAACAGGGCGTTGTTCTCAAACCTGTAGCTACCGAATTTCCAGGTCAATAAAGCCCCCCGGGCAATCGTCTCCACTGACTCATAGCCAGCCGCCCAGAATACTTCCTGATAAAAAGTGGTCGAAATGACCTCTACCTGACCGGACTCCGCCATCTTGGCGCTATTCCTTCTCGCCTGTTTATACAGCTGAACACCCGTGAGGAACCTATTTTCACCCGCTCTCACCCTTTCTTCGTTTATCAACCGCATTATCTCTTCCTCTACCAGTTCCTCGGTAATGACCTCCGGCTGGCTCAACGCTGCCAGCGCCGCCTGCAGCTGGTCGTATTCAACATTCAGGGTATCATACTGGGCTTCAAGAGCAGCTCTTTCCTGGGCTAAAGCATCATTCTGCTCATCTAACGCCGCAATTTCACTGCCCAGTTCATCAATGGTGACTTTAAGGGAGGCTATTTCATCCTCAAGCAACGGATCTCCCTGTCCCGTATCCGGCACCACTACCGGCTTGCTTTCAAGCTCAGCTATTTTTGCTTCGGCAAGGTCAAGTTGCGCCTTGAGGGCATCGTATTCCTCCTGCGCAATCATCCCCTCGGTTGTCTGTTCACAGGAACAAACGCCAGAAAATACCAACAAAGATAAGGATAGTAAGACACCGATTTTCAGGATTCTCTTCATACAACAACCTTATGGTGTTTTTTTACAGTATATATGCTTCTTTCCTCATTTTCAATAGTACTTTATAACAATGAGTCTCCAAGGGCAATATCCAAACACTACATATTGGGAGGAGGTATTACGCTATACTGGAAAAAATGAACAATACCCGGATACCTTGCCCCGGCATCCAATCGATTCACGTCTTTTTAACCGTATCGGCTAAATAAGAAATACTGAACCTCTGTTTAAATCTTTCCAGCACCTGTATGGTTTTCATTCCCAGTGTTCCCAGTAGAACGGCATTAAAAATGGCATGAAAGGTATCAAACCAGACCGTACTCACCTGTGTTACCAGGAGAGTGCGCGGGGTAAGA
>CAYVPT010000303.1:0-3326 GCA_964453865.1 uncultured Dehalococcoidaceae bacterium | reverse complement strand
TGGATACCAACTGCAATCCCGATGAAATAGACTATCCCATCCCGGCTAATGATGATGCCATACGGGCCGTAAAGCTTGTTTGCACCAAAATAGCCGATGCGGTTATCGAAGGGAAAGAAAGCCTGATGACAGCTGTTCCCGTCGAAGTGGTAGAAGAGAAGGTTGAAGGTGAGACTGCTGTTCCCGGAGCGGACGAGCCATTGATTTTCACACCGGAAGAGGAATAAGGAGGAATACTTGGAAATTACCACGGGGATGATAAAAGAACTCAGAGAACAGACCGGCGCCGGTATCATGGACTGCCGGAACGCTCTGGTGGGCTGCGGCGGAGATATGGAAAAGGCACTGGACTCTTTAAAAGAAAAGGGTCTCCTTACCGCCCAGAAAAAGTCGGAACGCAGCACGGGCCAGGGACTGGTCGAATCTTATATACACACCGCCGGTCGCATCGGGGCGATGATTGAGCTTAACTGTGAAACTGACTTCGTCGCCCGCACCGACGAGTTTAAGGGACTAGCACATTGTCTTGCCATGCAGGTGGCGGCACTGGCGCCGCAATATATTACCGAGGAAGAAGTGAAGGAAGGCGAGGATATTGACCCCCAGGAAGCCTGCCTGCTGGCCCAACCGTATATTAAAGACCCCACGATGACGGTAAAAGATGTCATTACCGAGACTGTAGCTAAAGTGGGTGAGAACATCCGGGTGGGCCGGTTTATCCGTTACGAATTGGGAAACCAGGAATAGATAAATGGCTGAAGCCAGGTACAAAAGGATAATGCTCAAGCTTAGCGGCGAAGCCCTGCGCGGCGGGCACCGTTCCGGCATTGATACGCCTACTCTAACCAGAACAGCCGGCCAGATAAAGAAAGTGGTCGCCATGGGAGTAGGTGTCGGCATCGTTGTCGGCGGGGGTAATATCTGGCGGGGGGCCAAGGCGGAAGCGGGCGGCATGGAGCGGGTTACCGCCGACTATGCCGGAATGCTGGCTACGGTAATCAATGCTCTCGCCCTGCAGGATGTTTTGGAAAGAGAAGGCGTGGATACCCGGACGCAGTCGGCGCTGGATATCAGGCAGGTAGCCGAGCCGTTTATCCGGAGGCGCGCTATTCGTCACCTTGAGAAAGGCCGGGTGGTTATCTTCGCCGGAGGCACGGGCAATCCCTACATGACCGCGGACACCGCCGCCGCCCTGAGGGCTATCGAGATTGGCGCTGATGTCCTGCTCATGGCCAAGAATAATGTCGACGGCATCTATACGGCTGACCCGCGTAAAGACCCGGATGCTAAGAAAATCGAGCGGATAACGTACTTTGAAGTAATAAGGAAGCGGCTGGAGATAATGGATACCACCGCCCTATCTTTATGTCTTGATAACAAACTGCCCATAATCGTTTTCGACCTTGAAGCCAAGGACGGCCTGCTGCATGTCGTTATGGGAAAAACCATAGGTACACTTGTGTCGAGTGAGAGTTGATATGGTTAACGAAGTACTCAAAAGTATCGACGATAAAATGAAGGACTCGGTAAAGGTTTTCCGGGCGGACCTGGCGACCATACGTACCGGTCACGCGACGCCGGCACTAATCGAGCATGTCAAGGTAGAATACGCCGGTGTACCCATGCCGCTGAACCAACTCGCCGGAATTTCAGCCCCGGAAGCCGGCCTGCTGGTCATTCAGCCCTGGGATAAAAGCTGCCTGCGTGACATTGAAAAAGCCATACAGAAATCGGAACTCGGTTTAAATCCCAGCAACGATGGTAATATCATCAGGATAGCCATTCCGCCTTTGAGCGAGGAAAGGCGGCAGGAACTCATCAGGGTGGTCCACCGGAGGGTAGAGGAGAGACGGGTGGCCATTCGCAGCCTGCGGCATGAGGCGATGAACGAGCTCAAGACGATGGAAAAAGACAAAGAAATATCCCAAGATGAGCATAAACGCGCCCATGACCAGCTGCAGAAAATCACCGATATTTTTATAGCGGAAACCGAAGAGCTGGGGAAGAACAAAGAGCAGGAACTCTCGGAAATATAGTCCGGGCGTATCTTTATCCGGTTTTAACTGTGTCCAGCCTGAATGGTGGTCCCTTTGAGTAAATCAATAAAGAAGGCAGGCATTCCCCGCCACGTGGCTTTTATCCTGGACGGCAACGGTAGATGGGCGGAAAAGCGCGGCCTGCCGCGGCCGGAGGGACACCGCGCCGGGGTCCGGAACATTCGCCGTATTTTAAAATGCCTCGGTGAACACGGGGTGGAGTATGCCACCCTTTACGCATTTTCCACCGAAAACTGGAACCGGCCTGACGACGAAGTGAACG
Source organism: uncultured Dehalococcoidaceae bacterium (assembly GCA_964453865.1). Lineage (GTDB taxonomy): Bacteria > Chloroflexota > Dehalococcoidia > Dehalococcoidales > RBG-16-60-22 > CAYVPT01. The sequence continues at coordinate 1,007 of CAYVPT010000303.1, read as the reverse complement.
ACCTCTTTAGTCTCCTGGTGGAGGTGGTGGGGAGAGAAGCCCGCGAGTTGCATAAAAATGGAGTAAGGATACGCCACATCGGTCGCCTTGAGGGGCTTCCGGAAGAGGTGAGAAAGTCCATCGCCGGGGCGATTAAGCTGACCGAAAACAATAAGCGAATGACCCTCGGTGTGGCGCTGAACTACGGGGGACGGGCGGAAATCCTGGATGCCATGCGCCGTATCATAAGCGAAAAAACCATGCCTGATGATATCAACGAAAGGCTGTTCGGACGGTATCTCTACACAGCGGAATTTCCCGATGTCGACCTGATGATTCGTACCAGCGGCGAGATGCGCACCAGTAATTTCCTGATATGGCAGTCGGCATATAGCGAGTATTACTTTACGCCGGTCCTGTGGCCTGACTTCGACGAGAAAGAACTGGAGAAAGCGTTGCTGGCCTACAGCCAGAGACAAAGGCGCTTTGGCGGGCGGCAATCTGAAGACGCATGCTCAAAAGAAGAATCATAACCGCACTCTGGGGCATTCCTTTAATCGTTTTAGCCGTCTGGTTCGATGAGCCGATACCCTGGTTTACCGTTCTGGCGGCTATCTGGGGTATCATCGCCGTCCTGGAATTCTACCGGATGACCGGCATCTCTAAAATGATACCGCTTACCTGTGTCGGGGTAATATGGACATTGCTTTTCATCCTGGCTCCCCATTGTGAATACGAATATATTATTCCGTTCATACTGATATCAGCCATCATAGTCTCGCTGGTAATGCTGTTATTGCCGCCAAAGAAAGAGGGCATCTTTTCCGGCTGGGCATGGGTAATGGGGGGCATCCTCTATGTCGGCTGGCTGCTGGGCATCCTGGTCGAACTCAGGATAGAGGCCGGGCGGGACTGGTTGTTCCTGGTGTTGTTCGTTACTTTCGGCTCGGATACCGCCGCTTTCTTTATCGGCCGGGCGGTGGGCAAGCACAAGCTGGCACCGAAAATCAGTCCGAACAAAACGTGGG
>CAYVPT010000302.1:0-3326 GCA_964453865.1 uncultured Dehalococcoidaceae bacterium | reverse complement strand
GTTGCCTGTGCGACCATTACAGCTATGATCATAGTTACTATCGTAACTATCGGTTCTATTGTCCTCCTTTTTCTCTGGAAGCGTCTCATTATCCCAATATGGCGTAGGATTCATAATAATAATTCTCCCCAATAACTTACTTAATGAAGATCCTAATTTCCTGATACAAAAACACCCTATTATTCCTATTGCAACGATACAGACTATTATCAATATTGAACTTATCAAATAAATCTACCATTCCCCCCTGACACTAAATGCAAACAAAACCATCGAAATCGCATGTGTTATTCCTGGCGGTCTTGATTGTATAATCAGCCTTGAAAAGGTCCCGGTAGTCCTTCCAGGAGTAGCCAGGTTAGAGCGAGTTAAGTGGCACGGTGACGATAAGTAAGGTAAACCAGGCGTCAAAGTAGAGAGACCGATATATGATATGAGTAGACCCTTCGAAACAACAGTTACGGATGAAATGGTGCCGTATTATTTACTCCCCGGTGAGAAAATTATCCTGGAACAAGATGACTGGGTTAAAGTGGCATGGCTGACCGGCTTAAGAATTAGAGGAAACCCGAAAAACAATGTTTCAGAGGCTACACTTGAAATTGCAGGTGAAGGTACGACCTGGTGGATAGAAGCCGTAAAATCTTCGGGAGTCATGGTAGCAGGTTTTACCTTGTCCGGAGTCGGTTTGGTATTAAATATAGTCGCCATTACTGGCTCCCTTCTTGCCGGAGGTCTCGGAATAGCCGTTTCAATCGTTGGTGTGGTAGTCGCTGGCGCCGGTTTTTTGGAACATCAGAATAATCCTCTTTTCCTTGAAATATATTCCAACGTACTGATGGACATAAACGGAGAAACCGGAGAGGTGGCTGTCCATCTGGTTGAAGGAAACTGTATAGTAACAGAAGACCTGGAGAATCCTGGCACTGAGATAACTACCGGGCAACAGGTGATTGTAGATAAAGACGGAAATACAGGTGCTGTATCAGAATTCTCTCTTGATGCCCTGGATAATGACCTGACCTCTTTACTGGAAGATGAAGATGAAGGCACGGCCTCTTTACCGAAAGATGAAAAAGAAACACAGGTGCCTGAAGCTATAAAAGGACTGGTTTTCGAATCCCGCAACCGACCTAACGGAAGCGAGGTACAGATACCGCTGATACTAAATGGGATTAATGAACAAGTAGGCAATCTCGATATAACCCTCACCTACGACCCGAGTGTTCTGGAAGCTATTGACGTAATTGGAGGCAGCCTTACCGTCAATTCAATCATGGAGTATAAAATAACCCCCGGTAACATTAAAATCGCCCTTGCCGATGGTCAAGGATTCCTGGGAGATGGTTCAATCATCTATGCTAAATTCAACGTTATCGGCAGTCAGGGGCAGACTTCTCCCTTAAATATTTCGCAAGTTAATGCCAATGGTGCAGATTACGAACTAATGCAATTATCGAGTAATAGCGGTGTATTCAAAGTAACAAACACCGACGAAGCACTCGGCGATTTTGATGGTAACGGTCGTTTAACCGCCGTGGATGCGTTATGTGCCCTGCAGATGGCCGTTGGTAAAAGACCTGTAGATTTATCTCTTGATATGAATGATGATGGTAAGGTTACTTCTCTGGATGCCAGAACAATATTGAAAATCGCTGTAGGTAATAAATGATATTTCACGAGGACAGTAAATGGGAATTTCATTTTTAAATAGATTTGTGATTAGTTTTTCAGCTATATTATTAGTCAGTACCTTGGGGTTAATGTCATTTTCGTGTGGTTGTGGGGAAAATAAAAAAACTGCCGGTGATATCAGCGTACCAATCGACATACGAGACTCGAAAAATATCGGGAGTGTAGATATAGTTTTTACATATGATCCCAGCGTACTAGAAATAACTGAGGTATTACCCGGCGAATTAACTCAGAATGCCATGATGGAATACAACGCGGAAAATCCCGGCAAAGTGAATATTGGTATAATTGACACTGACGGGATTTCAGGCGATGGTACACTTGTAACAATTGGATTTAATGTGGTTAATGATACCGGAACCAATCAATTCAAATTGGAAACGGTAAAGACGCACGATGCAACTACTCTTATTGATGTAATCAATTATGCTACTGACGGGATATACAGAGCGGAAGGAAATACCCTGGAAGCACCAATCATCTATTTTACTGATTAGTTCTGCCTAAATCAAAACTTTTTGCTACTAGCCAAAAGGACTTGACATCGAAATAATAAACTAGATTCATTCAGAGAGTATAAACAAGACTCACCTATCGAACCGCGTATATATGAAGATAACAAAATACTTATTTGTGACACTAGCTAACATTCTGGAGTGTAGTAGATATCTCAATCGGGGTGATAAAATGGACCTTAGTCTCTGTTTTCTGGTTCCGGTCAGGTTAAGGCTAGACCCCCAGCAAACAACACGCCAGAAAGCCCAGGGTGATAAACAGGATAAAGGGCAACTCGGGGGTTACCCAGACATCAGCGGCGACTTTTCCCTCTCCGTGATAAGTATCTAGTTGCCCTATCGTAGCGCTGTTCAAGGGGATTCCACCCAATGAATATCGTCTTATCAGATGGTCTTCTGTTTCTTCATATGTATGCGTCAATCGGGCGAATCTGATGTTTCTGAGTCCACCAATGTTAATCCTATAAGCAACAAAACACATTGCGGCATTTCCCATGAACTCTTTTAGCCCTAAACTGTGGAGATTGCGAAACATGAGGTAGATTGGGACTGCTAAAGCTAGAACGGCAGCGTTCAGAAGCACGGTGAGAGCGAATGGGAAGACTGCGGGCACAGATGAGCCTAATAATGGGAAGTTATGAGAAAAGAGGATAAACCCTGGCTGCGTTGGGAAAAGTATAGCCATGCATATGAGAGCTTTCGCGTCAGCTACGCCAAGGAATACTAGCCGAAAGAAAATATAAGATACAACAATAGTGATGACAACGGAAAAAACAAGCGGAATGAAAAAAGATATACCCTGCACTACAGCGCCATATCCGGCAAAGGCGATACTCACCCCTGCCATGACTAGCCACACAACGTTGGAGACGCTTCTCTTTCTGATGTCAGAGTAAGAAGCGTAAGCCAAAATAAGCAGTGAAAATACTATGCGATAAATGTCCATTTCCTTTCACCGCTTGAGCACTACTGGCTGGGTGTGAACTGCGCCGTCCAGAGCATCGACCTTGCCGCGGGCATGCTTGCAGGGGTTACCTTTATTAAAATATTTCATTTACCGAAAGTCAGGGCGCCACCCGAGTTCACGTTCGCCGGTGCGTTGGTCATGGCTACCCA
>CAYVPT010000301.1:0-3327 GCA_964453865.1 uncultured Dehalococcoidaceae bacterium | reverse complement strand
ACTTCACGCTCGAGGAAGCGGGCCTCCGGGTTACGACCCAGGTCCAGCACTACTTCCAGCAGCTCGCTAATGTCCTTCTGCTGCTCCAGCGGTTGCTTGATATGGGGGGGCAGAATATCGAGGAGAGCATCCATGTCGTCGGTGATGACTTTCTGCACTGGTTCCCCCGCGATTTCCTTTATAATTTACCGGAGACGATATCCAGGAAATAGTGGTGCACTCTCAGGTCGCCGGTCAACTCGGGGTGAAAGGCCGTCGCCAGCAGCTTTCCCTGCCGCGCCGCGACGATGGTACCGTTTTCCAGGCGTGCCAGCACCTCGACACCATCATTACAGCTCTCGATAAACGGTGCCCGGATGAATACCCCCGGGAAAGCTTTATCTCCCAGGGCCGGTATCTGGAGCTCCGCCTCGAAGCTGTCAACCTGTCTCCCGAAAGCATTGCGTTTAACCACGATATTCATCAGCCCGAGTGACGGCATGCCGTTACCGGTAACCTGCTTCGCCATGAGTATCATACCGGCACAGGTGCCGAATACCGGCAGGCCATCGCCGGCCATCGCCACTATTTCCTTAACTAAATCATAGGTGGACATCAACCGGCTGATGCTCGTGCTTTCTCCACCCGGAATAATAAGCCCGTCCACTCCCTGCAGTTCACCGGGTAAACGGATGGGCTTGGCTTCTATATCCAGTTGTTTCAGCGATGCTATATGCTCAGCGAAGGCTCCCTGCGCCGCCAGGACACCTATTTTCATACTACCAGCCTCTCTGTGCCAGCAGTTCCTCGGAGGGTATTTGCTTTATATCAAGACCGGGCATCGCTTCACCGAGGTTCTTGGAGACCTCGACGATAATGGCCGGGTCCTGATAATGCGTGGTGGCTTTAACGATGGCTTTAGCCCTGACCTCAGGGTTACTCGCTTTGAAGATACCCGAACCGACAAAGACGCCCTCGGCGCCCAGCTGCATCATCAGGGCGGCATCGGCCGGCGTGGCTATCCCGCCCGCAGCGAAGTTGACCACCGGCAGCTTGCCCAGCTCTTTGACCTCTTTCACCAGTTCCACGGGCACCCGGTATCCTGTCGCCAGCTCTTTCAGTTCGGCCTCGGAAGCGTTGACCACCTGCTGAATGCCTTCCATGACGGCCCGCATGTGCCTTACCGCTTCGACGATGTTGCCCGTGCCGGCTTCTCCTTTAGTCCTTATCATGGCCGCTCCTTCATGCAGGCGCCGTAAAGCCTCACCGAGTTCGCGGCAGCCGCAGACGAACGGCACCTTGAAGTCGTGCTTCCAGACATGGTATTTCTCGTCAGCCGGGGTTAATACTTCCGATTCATCGACATAGTCGACTCCCATAGCCTCCAGCGCCTGCGCCTCCACAAAGTGCCCGATACGGCATTTAGCCATAACCGGAATGGAAACCGCCTTCATAATCGCCTCGATAACGGTCGGGTCAGCCATGCGGGCAACGCCGCCGGCCGCCCGGATATCCGCCGGTACCCTTTCCAGCGCCATCACGGCGCAGGCTCCGGCCTCCTCGGCTATTTTAGCGTGTTCGGCAGTAACCACATCCATGATTACCCCACCCTTGAGCATTTGTGCCAGTCCTGTTTTTACCTTCCACGTCCCGGTTTCCATATCCCCCTCCTCCTGATTCTTGTATTTGATAATATAATTCTACTACGGTTGGCTGAGCTTAGCAACAGATTTATCGATGCACTATTATTGAATTGACTGATAGATGGGAATATGTAAGAATTGTATATCTTTAAACATAAATTGTGGTGAAATTAGATGGAGAATGTAGTTTTTTTCCTGATTATCATCGCTCTGATTTTGATAATCTACCTGCTTAACAGAATAGAAAAAAGGACCAAATTAAATTATAAAAAGAACGCTTACCAACTGCTGGAAGGGATTAATCCCACTCCCAAGGAAATAAAAGATACTATCAAGGGCCTGCGGCTGTACGGCGGCCGGCTTCGTAAAGACAAAGAATGCGTCCAGCTGGTCCAACGCCTTTTGGAGAAGCTTGATACCGTCGAAAAAACAAGCAGGTGAATAGCCAGTTCAAGAGATAATCGGCCTTTTTACCGGCATTCCGGGGCGGCGGGGGTATTCGGCAGGGGTATGCCTTATCTTATCGATAATCACCAGGTATCTGTTATCATCCAGGCCTTTCAATTCGACCGGTTTTACCTCTCGCAGTGTACCGCCCAGCACGTCTATAGCTTTCCGGGACTTCTCTACCTCTCCTCTGATTTCGCCCTTCTTTTGAGCTATTACACAACCGCCCACGGTACAGAAAGGTAGGGTCAGTTCGACGAGTGCCGGTAAAGACGCCACAGCCCGCGATAATACGAGGTCGAATTTCTCACGGTATTGAGGACTGAGTCCAGCTTCCTCCGCCCTGCCACTGGCGATTTCCACATCACGTAATTCAAGACGTTTCACTACATGTTGCAGGAATTTCGTTTTCTTGACGGTGGCTTCGAGGAGCGTAAGGTTTATACCAGGGAAGGCTATTTTCAGCGGTATTCCCGGCAGTCCCGCACCCGCCCCGACATCAATAACGTTTAAAGACCTGCCTTCAGATAGCGGTTTCATTGTCAGCGTCACCGTCAGGGAGTCCAGGAAATGCTTAACCTGTACCTCTTCGTAGCCGGTGATACTGGTGAGATTAATCTTCTTATTCCAATCGATTAATTCCTGGTAATAGATCCGGAACTGGTTTATTTGCCTGTGGCTGAGATTTATTCCCAGTTTTTCAGCGCCGGCTTTGAGTTTTTCCATGTTTGTTATCTTTTCCACCCCGCCCCTCTCGGGAGTTATCTATTCCCACCCGGCCCCCCTCGTGCCATTCACGGCTTATCCCTTTGTCTTCTACCCCTCCACCCAAAGGGGAGTAGCCAGCCAAGAGGGGCGTCAGCCCCTCTTTATTTATCTTCCCCCTTCCCCTTGAGGGGAAGGGGGATACAGGGGGATAGGGTGGTTCTATAAAATACATGGGGTGAGGTTAATACTAGGCAACCGCGAAAATATTATACAGGTACACCACTACCCCCGCGAAGATCACGCTGTCCATCCGGTCCAGCAGGCCGCCGTGACCCGGCATGAGACCGCCCGAGTCCTTGACTCCCGTGTTGCGCTTCAGTAATGATTCCACAAGGTCGCCGAACTGACCGAAAACACTGACGAGTACACCCAGCAATATAGCATGTCCGTAGCCCAGGGGAAGCTCTAAAGGCGTAGGGAGGGTGAAAAGCAGGCTGATAATCACCGCCACGATTACTCCGGCGATGGCTCCCTCCCACGTTTTGTTCGG
>CAYVPT010000300.1:0-3347 GCA_964453865.1 uncultured Dehalococcoidaceae bacterium | reverse complement strand
TTTTTGCCGATACTTATTTGCCTGACCTTCTAGCTATATGCTAATATTACAGTGGGGTTGTGTAGACAACTGGAAAGCCATGCGGCCTACCTGCATGGTGGGAGGAACAAATGCCCAAGATTTATCTTCTCGATGTAACTAATCGTGACGGCGTACAAACAGCCCGGCTCGGTCTTTCCAAGCTGGAAAAGACGATGATAAATATTTATCTTAACGAAATGGGGGTATTTCAGTCCGAGTTCGGTTTCCCCACCACCCGGCATGAAATTAACTACCTGAGAGCCAACCTGGAGCTGGCCGAACTTGGCGTCATTAAACCGCTACGCCTCGAAGGTTGGTTGAGAGCCATGTCCAGTGATGTCGAAACAGCTTTCCGCAACGTGCCGAATATCAACCACCTCTCTCTTTCTATCTCAACATCAAACCAGATGATAAACGGCAAGTTCCAGGGGCGCAAGAATCGAAACGACATCATTAAAGACATGACCGACGCGGCCGATACCGCCCGCGCCAACGGCGCCGAATCCATCGCAGTCAACGCCGAGGATGCCTCAAGGACGGACATCGATTACCTCGTCGAGTTCGGCCTGGCCGGTAAAGAACACGGCGCCGATAGAGTCCGCTACTGCGATACACTCGGTTACGATAACCCGTTTACCATCTACGAAAACGCCAGGACCATGGCGGAAAAAATCGGACTACCCATCGAGCTTCACTGCCACAATGACCTGGGCATGGCTGTGGCCAATTCGATTGCCGGGGCTATCGGCGTCATCGATGGTGGACAGGACGCTTATATTAATACTACCATTAACGGCATCGGTGAAAGGGCCGGCAATGCCGACCTTATTGCGATAATCCTAGCTGCTAAAAAATCAAAAGACACCGCCAAAAAGTACGAACTGGGCGGAGCCGTTAAACTATCCATGGCCTATAAGATAGCCAAGTTTGTCAGCTACGCTTTCGGCGTGCCCATCCCCATCAACCAGCCGGGCGTCGGCGCTAACGCCTTCGCCCACGAGTCCGGCATCCATGCCGACGGCGTTTTAAAGGACCCGGAAAACTACGAGCTGTACGACTACCAAGAACTGGGCCGGGGCGACCCGGAGTTTGTTGAGTCCGGTCGGGAAATATCAACGGGGGAATACGGTGGTATATCGGGATTCAGCCATGTGATGAGCAAGCTGGAGGTCCCCATCAAATTCCCGGACCGGGAAAAAGCCAACGAAATCCTGGAACTGGTAAGATACGCCAACGTGGAATCCCAGAAACCGTTGGTGGAAGACGAGTTGATGTTTATCGCCAAGTACCCGGGGATTGCCAAGAAACTGCTGACGCTGACACCGCTGGCCGACACCAAATGACCGCAGAACTGCCGGAAATAACTCTAAAAGCAATCGGTACCGTCCGGAGTGAGATGAAAGAACGAGGACGGCAGGATGCCAAAGATATTGTTGCCGAAATCGTCTTCGACCCGGCGCTTGCCGAGGGGCTGGACAACCTGGAAGATTTCTCTCATATCATCATCATCTACTATATGCACCAGTCCCGCCAGCCTTCCCCGTTGAAAGTCCTCCCCCGCTTCAGTAAAGGTCCCACGCCCGTCGGCGTTTTCGCCAGCCGCTCCCCGGACCGCCCCAACGCTTTAGGTAAAACCCTGGTAACGCTCCTGGAACGCGACGGGAATAAACTGAAAGTCCGGGGGCTGGATGCCATCGACGGCACACCGGTTATCGATATTAAGCCCTATATACCGGGAATCGACGCGGTGGATAAAGCCAGAGTACCGCCATGGATGAAAAAAAACTGAGGCGGGTACTCCAGAAAATCTACTGCCTTCTTTTCGAGCGTTACGGCCCGCAGCACTGGTGGCCGGCACAAGAGCCCTTCGAGGTAATAGTCGGAGCGATTCTAACGCAGTCCACCGCCTGGACCAACGTGGAAAAAGCAATCGCCAATCTCAAAACCGCCGGGAAGCTGTCTCCCCAATCAATACGAAGTCTGCCCGGCGAAGAACTGGCATCACTCATTCACCCCTGCGGCTACTACAACATCAAGGCACGGAAGCTCAAAGCCTTTTCGCGGTGGTTCGGAAAGCGATACGATGATGACCTTCAAAAGCTGTTTTCCTGTAACACCGACCTGCTGCGCCGTGAACTACTCGGCATCTACGGCATCGGCGAAGAGACCGCCGATTCTATTATGCTATATGCCGGCAATAAACCGGTTTTCGTTATCGACGCCTATACGCGCCGTATTATCGACCGCATTGGACTAACCCCACCTAACCCCAGCTATGTCGCCTATCAGGCGCTTTTCACCACGAATCTGCCGGCTGATACCGGATTATTCAACGAATACCACGCCCTGCTGGTACGCCACGCCAAGGAAGTCTGCCGCAAACGTCCCCTCTGCCGGGATTGCTGCCTGAATATAAAAGATGAAAATACGTCAAGCGCTCATCTTCCCTGTTCAGCCATCAGCTAATATTTCAATAGTCTTCAGAGATTGGTTAACCTCACCACCTTAATCCCCCTTAGTCCCCCTTTCTACAAGGGGGACAATACTTCTTGAACAATGAGTCGTCTCCCTTTCATAAAGGGAGAGTGAGAGGAATTTCTAGGCGGAATAAGCAGTAAATGGTACGAGGGCGGCCGGGTGGGAAAAGATAAGTAACGAGAGGGGCGGCGGTGTGAAAATAGATAACACATGATGGGGGAGATATGGGGCAGGACTAAAGTCACAAATCATGCCAATCACCGGTGACAAAAGTAAAAACTGTAACGAAATGTTTATGCCATAGGAGTAAATATTTATGTTTTAGTTACAGCCTCCCTGATATTCTGGGGACACCAAAGGATTAAAAAGGCTGGAAAGTAAATTAATAAAGCAGTGCCCGAGAGAACACTGACATTTATTTTCTCCTGATATCAAGGGAGGTCATATTTATGATTAGGTTATTGAAAAAATTACGCAGGAACCAGGAAGGTATCACGGGCCTGGAGACAGCTATTATCCTGATAGCTTTTGTCATCGTAGCCTCGGTATTCGCCTATGTGGTGCTTTCAGCAGGTTTATACTCCTCGCAAAAGGCGAAGGAAGCCGTCAGCGCCGGAATACAGTCGACAATGGCCACGGTGGAAATCAGAGGCAATATCATCGCCCGAATGGTCGGCGGCGTATTAGCCGATGTTTCCTTCTGCGTGGGCGTTCCGGCCGCCGGCAGCCCGGTGGACTTCACTCCATCTGGAAATGGGACTCAACTGGTAGTTGTCTCCTACAGCGATGCTGAGAACTATCTGCCATCGATTAACTGGACAATAGCGAGGTAGAGCTATGGTAATGAC
>CAYVPT010000299.1:0-3352 GCA_964453865.1 uncultured Dehalococcoidaceae bacterium | reverse complement strand
GATTGAGGCCATGGATACGCCGCACAATCTCAAGCAGAAATACGGCAAGCGCTCACTCATCGCCGAGGTGGTGGCCAGTGGCGGTGGACTGGAGAAGCGGGAAATCGGCATGGATACGACCGGGACTCCCCGGGAGGTGGAAGAACTCTTCGAAAAGGAAAAGGTGGTCACCCTCCACAGCGAGGAGGCCACCCTCGAGGATATCTTTATCCAGGTCACCGGCCGGAGGCTGACGGAATGAACATCCGTGTTATCAAAGCACTATTAAAAAAAGACTTTTCTTTATTCATGAGCAACCGCTTCTATATGCTCATCACCATCCTCGGCATCATATTTTACATCGGCATCTACTTTCTCCTGCCTGCCAGGGTGGATGAGAAACTATCGCTGGCGATGTACGCTCCGGTAGTACCGCCGGTCTTTACCATGTTGATAAATCAAGAAGGCGCCGAGGTGGAGATTTACTCCAGTGAAGAGGCACTTAAGCAGGCGGTGCTCGACGGCGATTACCAGGCAGCCATAGCCCTGCCGCCCGATATCATGGACACCTGGGCAGGCGGCGGCAAGCCGGAGATAACCGTTTACTACGCCTCGGAAATGCCGCCCGAAGTAAGCGCTGCCATCGTCGCGCTGGTCAAGGAGCTATCGTACGTGCAGACGGGGCAGTCACTTAATTTCGAGACTACCGAGGAAATCCTCGGCCCGGATATGCTGGGGAACCAGATAGCTATCCGCGACCGCCTGCGACCGCTCCTGGCGGTTTTTATCCTGCTGGTGGAAATCATGACACTGGCCAGCCTTATCAGCGTGGAAATAGAACAGGGCACGGCCCAGGCGCTGCTGGTCACGCCGATGGGCACCGCTGACCTGTTTATCGCCAAGGGGGTACTGGGAGTAGGGATGGCATTCGTGCAGGCAGTGTTGTTCATGGCAATAGTCGGCGGCTTTAGCCATCAACCGCTCATCATCCTGACCACGCTTATCATCGGCAGCGCTATGGTGGTTGGCGCCGGTTTCCTGCTGGCTTCACTCGCCCGCGACGTCATGTCGGTCACCGGCTGGGGTGTACTTGTGCTTATCATCCTGGCTATCCCGGGGTTCGGCGTTGCCATTCCGGGGCTTATCTCCGACTGGGCTAAGGTGATTCCTTCTTACTACCTCACCGATACCGTCAGCAGGGTGGCTAATTACAGCGCCGGCTGGGGAGATATCGGTACGAATCTAGCCATTCTGATGGGTGTTACCGTTGTAGTTATCTGGGTAGGTATGGTCACATTGAGGAGACGTTACCAATGAAAATAAAACGCATCGGCACACTGGTCAAAAACGAGGTGCTTCACGGTTCGAAGGACGCGATACTTGTCATGGCTATAGTCATGCCCGTATTGCTGGCTCTTTTCGTCAACCTGGCTTTCGGCAACATCTTCACCGACCGTGCCAAGCTGGGGATTTACGACGAGAGTAACTCACAACTGTCCGCCCTGCTGGGCTCCGCCGACAGCATCAGCCTGAAGTCTTACCAGAACGAGGCGGATTTAAAAGCGGCCGCCACCAGCGGGTCAATCGATATGGGCCTTGTGCTGCCCGGCGATTTCGATGCAACGCTTTCGACCGGCACCGTCAAGCTCAAGGCTTTCGTATGGGGGGAAAGCCTGGCGAAAAACCGGGCTATCATACCGGCGGTGCTGGCGGATGCCGTGCATGAAATCGCCGGAGCCGAACTGCCGGTAAATATCGAGACGGTAGCCCTGGGCGATGAATCGAGTGTCCCCTGGAGCGACCGCCTGCTGCCGCTGACCGTGCTTATGGCAATCTTCTACGGCGGGATGATGATACCGGCGTCATCGCTGATAAAGGAAAAGCAGCGCCGCACACTGGAAGCCCTGAACGTAACGCCGGTAACCGTCACCGATATCTTTACCGCCAAGGGGATTATCGGCGCGTTACTGGCCACCGTTATGGGAGTGCTGACACTGGCTATCAGCACCAGCTTCGGCGGCTCACCGGTGCTCCTGGTATCAGTACTGGGGCTGGGAGCGATTCTGGCAGCGGAAATCGGTCTCCTGGCCGGCGCCTTTATCAAGGACATAAACACCCTTTTTGCCTTCTGGAAATTCGGGGGAATCCTGCTTTTCGGTCCGGCCATTGTCTTCATGTTTCCGGAGATTCCCTCGTGGATAGGCTATATCTTTCCCAGTTTTTACGTGGTCAAACCGGTGGTGGATATAAGCGTTTCCGGAATGGGTTTCGGCTCGGTATCCCTTTATATAGCCGTACTTATAGCCATCGTGGTCGTCATGGCGGTAGTGGTTATGAGCATAGTCAAGCGATTAAGCACTCAGGCATTAAGACTGAACTGACAAGGCGTCAGAATCGGTCTGACGCTTGAACAACCAGTTTCTCAGAATCAGGGGCGGTATGATGGTGGTTATCAGACTCATCAGTATCAGCGCGGCGTAAGTACTCTGGTTAATGAGATTCTGGCTGAGCCCGATTAACGCCACAATCATAGCCACCTCGCCGCGGGGCACCATCCCCATACCGATAATTAAAGAGTCCCTGACGCTCATACGCTGCAGGACCGCCGGAATGCCGCACCCGAGAGTCTTGGTAAGAATGGCGACGGCGGATAAAGCCAGGACAAACCACAACAGGTCCCAGGTAATGACGTGTAAGTCCATGATGACTCCCAGAGAAACGAAGAAGATGGAAGCGAAGATGATTTGAAGATGCTCCGCCCCTTCTCTGAATATGTGGCCGCGTTTCAATTTAACGCCGGCAAAAGCCGCTCCCGCCAGAAACGAACCTACGATGGCCGATAATCCGGAAAATTCGGCGGCCATCGCATAGAAAAAGGCGACCATAATAGCAAAGATAAAGATAGATTCCGGGTATTTTCCGGCTATCTTGGTCCTGTCCAGCAGGACAATAAGCCTGGCTAATACCAGCTTACCGAGTAAAATCCCGACTATAATAAATACGACTGCTTTGGCAGACGTGATAAGAAGTGATGTTGCCGACAGCTCTCCTGATACCAGCCCCTCCGAAATCGATAGAGCCAGCAGCGCCAGAACATCATCGATAACCGCCGCCCCGATAATCGCCCTGGTAGCCTGTGTCTGGAGCTTACCCATTTCCCGGAGTACGTTGGCGGTAATGGCGATACTGGTGGCTGTAAGCGCCGTACCGATAAAAACGGAGGAATTAAAATCAAAATCAAACAGGATTGCCGTAAAGTAACCTCCCAGGGCCGGGACGATAATACCGAACAGGGCAATTACAACATATCGGATTTTGGGGTAAAGTACAATCGTTGCCCTTCCATTAGGCACTCTTGCATTAGGCGAATAAA
>CAYVPT010000298.1:0-3354 GCA_964453865.1 uncultured Dehalococcoidaceae bacterium | reverse complement strand
CTAATGAAGAGCCGCCATTCTTCCAGACTGGCCAGATGGGAAGTATGTTTTACGCCAAAAATTGCCGGGAAAAAAATGAAAACATCATCGCTATGCTCTCCCTCGAAAGCATCGGCTACTACACCGACCATGAGAGACATTCTTGCCCCGTAAATCAGGCGGCTGGCGGTATCCCTGCCCATGAAATCCGTCCCCAATATATGCGTAGCAGAGGGTTGTAACAGGATTTCTCCAAGGCTCTGGTCGTTGGGGTCGTAAGGCGCAATGAGCGGCCCAAAAAAAGATACTATCAAGAAAAGCAACAAAACAACCAGGCCAAAAATAACCAGGCCACGGTTTAAAAACACTTTTAAGAACCGCTGCGTTTCGGTGACACGCTTGGTTTCAAAAGATTCTTCCGGAGTTATTAATTGTTCGGTCATTGAAATATCACCTGAAATTATCCTGCATCATTTATTTAGTTGTATCTTATCCTGGGATCCAGCCATCCATAAGAGAGGTCTACCAGGAGATTGGAAAAAACAATAATGGAGGTCATGACCAGCGTAATACCCTGGATATAAGGGTAATCATGCCGGAAGAGGGTGTCTACCGCCATACGACCCATGCCGGGGATATTGAATACCTGCTCGATCAGGACGGAGCCGCCGAAAATCATGCCGATGCCCATGCCGGCGAGGGTAACGATAGGGATGAGGCTGTTTTTCAACGCATGACTTATAATCACCACACGTTCCGTCAAGCCCTTGGACCAGGCGGTCCGGATATAGTCCTGCCGCAGTACCTCCAGCATGGCGGAGCGCGCCTGCCGGGCATTGCCCGCAATGGAAAAAATTGACATACAGAATACCGGCATTATCAGCTTCTTGGTGCTCAGCCAGAAATCATCGAAAGGAGATGTATAACCCTGGACGGGAAGCCAGTGCAGTTGGACGGCAAATAACCAGATTAGCATAATACCCAGCCAGAAGATGGGTACGGTAATACCCAGGTTTGCGAGTGTTGTCACAATTGTATCCAGCCAGGAGCCCCGCCGGATGGCGCTGATAATGCCGAACGGTATACCGATGATGACACTGATGAAAAAGGCAAGTACTCCGATATAGGCGGTAACGGGGATACGCTTGGAGAGGTCATTCATGATGGGCTGTTTTGTCATGATAGACTCCCCGAAATTTCCTTGAAAAACGCCTCCAAGCCAGTCAAAATACTGAAATACCAGTGACCTGTCCAGGCCGGCTTCATGACGAAGTTGGTCACGTTGTTCTTCGGTATAGTTCTGGAGTTGATTGGGGTTATAGAGCATGTAAATCGGGTCGCCGGGCAACAGGCGCATCCCTACAAAGACGAAGACGGTAACGATAAAAATAACGATGAGTGCCTGGACAAGTCTGCGTACGATATAAACTCCCATGATTCTCCCAGATCGTGTTATCGCTTTTCAATTTCTTTGTTTCAGGAAGGACGTTTCACTTGATCTTCCGCCGAACTACTTACTCGCCGATTACGGTGGTAAGGGACGGGTGGAAGGTCCGGCAGAAAGCGTAATATCAATAAACATCATAGGTTTGGAAACCCGCTTGATATTATCAAACGGCACTAATTACTCCTTAGGATTACCCATGATGTTTTTATTTAGGGCAAGAAAAAAACGAACCAGTCGGGAGCCCGGTGACACCGGGCTCCCGTAAGCAATCCAATCAGTAGGTACTATTCATCCAGCCAGGCGTTTTCCGGAGCCCATTGAGACCAATCAGCGAATTCTTCTATGCCGGAATCTTTCAGTTCAGGCCGCAGGATGAAACCCATAGCATTGGAATAAAAGGGTATCATCCAGCAATCATCATACAGGTCTTTGATGATTTCGTCGCTCGCGGCTTTAGCCTTTACCGGGTCCTGTATCAGAAGCGCCGCATCAACTTTCGCCAGAACCTCGTCCGGAATCTTGAGGCTGACGTTAATAACGGCGGTCGGCCCGAAATACGCCTTGAGGGCGGAGGGGAAGTTGTCGGAGCCGATGGCATAACCGACATTGAGCAGGCCCGTCCAGCCGGTAAAACAATAGTTCCAGAATTTGGCGTTATCGACAGATTCCAGTTCAACCTCGAAGCCAACATCTTCCAGATATTGCTGTACCGAGAGGATTTCCGGTTCAGAACCGATGGTAATGATGTGGAGTTTACAACCATCCGGATAACCGGCTTCAACCAGGAGTTGTTTAGCCATATCAGGGTTATAATCCCGGGAAGGTAGATCGGCATAAAAGGAAGGATTGTAAGGGGGTGACCACTGGTTGGTTGGGATCAGGTAACCGTAACCAAGGGCATCAGCCATTGCCTGCTTGTCAAGAGCATACTCGATGGCCATGCGAACCCTGACGTCATTGGTGACAGCACCTTCATTCATCGTATCGAACAGGAGGAAGTCGGTGCCTCCGTATTCGTAGACGACATTAAACCCCAGGTTCTTCAAATCGTATAGGGTCTTGCCCTGCTGCAGAGCCCAGACATCACCTTCTCCGGCCTGCATAGCCGATTGAGCGGTCAGGGTTTCTACAATGGTGACGAAGTTTATACCATCAAGGTAGGGTTTGCCTTCCTGCCAGTAGTCAGGGAAGGCCTTGAGTTTTATGGTGACATCTTGTTCAAAGTATTCGAACGTGAAGGGGCCGGTGCCAATCGGGTGTTCCTTACACCAGGCTTCGCCGCCGTCATCGCCACCGTGCTCTTTATAAGCCTTTACAGAGGGGAAGCACATGCCGATGCCGTAGAATCCACCCCAGAAATTGTTCCGGTATTCCTTGAGGTGAAGGCGGACGGTGTAGTCATCGATGATTTCCCACCGGTCCCAGATTTCAGCGGCGGCAGCGAATGTCGCTATATTGAGATCGCCTTGGAATTTCACATTTTCGGCTTTGAAAATGCTGCCGTCATGGTATTTAACGCCCTGGCGGAGATTAAAGGTAATGTGACTGTTGTTCGGGCCCCATTCCCAGGATTCGGCCAGCCAGGGGGTAGGCTGATATCGCCTGTCCGGTTTGACCAGGGGTTCAAAGACGGTCCATTCCATCCACATTCTCTGGAAGTTGGCGGTGTCCGCCGGCCAGCCGGGAGTGGAAGTAGGAGAATAGGGATAGATATACTGTAGCGTACCACCCCTTTTTATATCAGAAACAACGGCTGGAGGAGTGGTCTTTTCCGGCATGGGTTCAACGGTCTTGATCGGTTCTGTAGTTTTCGGCGGAGAAGTGGTGGCTGGTGTTGTGGGTTGGGAAGGGGTCGTGGTTGTGGGCGTTTCCTCACCGCAACCGGTGAAGAGGAGGATGACAACCATGATTAATGCCAGAGGTATGAT
>CAYVPT010000297.1:0-3359 GCA_964453865.1 uncultured Dehalococcoidaceae bacterium | reverse complement strand
AATCGAACACCGCTTCAAGCTCCTCCCGCGGCAGGGTTTCCTTGACCCCGGCGTCGGCTTTGAGCAGAGTCAGAAAATTCCGGTTTCCCTTCCAGGCTTTCATGGCGTTTCTCTGGACTATTTCGTAGGCTTGCTGCCGGCTTAATCCCTTTGTAATCAGAGCCAGCATGACCCGCTGTGAAAATACCAGGCCCCGCGTAAGGTCCAGGTTCTTTTTCATGCGGTGCGGGAATACCTGCAGACGTTTCATTACCCCGGTAAAGAGCGCCAGGATATAGTCCAGCGCCAGGCAGGCATCCGGCAATATAATGCGTTCGTTGGAGGAATGGCTGATATCGCGCTCGTGCCACAGGGCGATATTCTCCAGCGAGGTAAGGGCATTACCCCGTATCAGCCTCGCCAGGCCGCAGACCCTTTCGGTAAGCTCGGGATTTCGCTTGTGCGGCATGGCCGACGAGCCGGTCTGTCCACTCCCGAAGGGTTCTTCGACTTCCCTGACCTCGGTCTTCTGCAGACTTCTTATTTCGGTGGCGAACTTCTCCAGGGAGCCGGCGGTAATCGCCAGAGTGGTCAGGAACTGGGCGTGCCGGTCTCTCTGCAGCACCTGGTTGGATATCGGGGCGGGTTCCAGGCCCAGCTTGTGGCAGGCGCTCTGTTCAATCTGCGGCGTTACCGTGGCATAAGTCCCCACTGCCCCGGATATTTTCCCCACGGTTATCGCTTTTTTAGCCTCGGTAAGGCGTTGCAGATTCCGCCTCATTTCCTCCACCCAGATAGCCAGCTTCAGCCCGAAAGTCGTCGGCTCGGCGTGGATGCCGTGAGTCCGGCCTATCATGACCGTATACTTGTGTTCTATCGCTCTCTGCGCCAATACCGCGGTGAGTTCCTTGACGTCCTGCAGCAGTATATCAGCGGCTTCCACGAGCTGCAGGCTGGTGGCGGTATCTATGACGTCGGAAGAAGTGAGCCCCAGGTGGATATACCGGGATTCCTCGCCGAGACTCTCGGCTACGGCTCCGAGGAAAGCGGTCACGTCATGCCGCGTCTCTTGAAGGATTTCCTCCATGCGTTTGATATTGCACCTGGCCAGCTTTATCTTGGGAATGGCTTTACGCGGGATAACACCGATTTCAGCCCAGGCATCACAGACGGCTATCTCGACTTCCAGCCATTTGTTGAACTTGTTTTCGTCCGACCATACCTCTTTCATCTCGGGCCGGGAATACCGCTCAATCATGACACTCTCCTTGTCAGATTGTCATTTTAACATTTCTATGATTGTCATTCCAGTCCCGTATCGGTGTACGGGGTAAACTCCAGCCGGAATCCAGTGTCAGCGAGAAAGACGCCTGGATTCCCCGGTCAAGCCTTCAGGCTGAAGCCCGAGAATGACATTATTTGATATTCACGTTTTTATGAATTCCCCTGGAGTTCTTTCCGGTATTTCTCGTAAGCCTGTCTGATTTTTTCATGTTTCAGTCCGAGAATCTCGGCGGCGGAATAGGCGGCGTTCTTGGCTCCGGGGCTGCCGATGGCCATGCAGGCTACCGGTATGCCGGCGGGCATTTGAACTATGGAATAAAGGGCGTCTACCCCTTTCAATTCTCCGCTGGCCACGGGTACCCCGATAACGGGCAGGGTAGTCCAGCTGGCCAGCACACCGGGCAGGTGCGCCGCCATACCTGCCGCGGCGATGATAACCTCGATGCCGCGCTCACGGGCGGACTGAGCGTATTGCTTGGCTTTCTCCGGGTTCCGGTGTGCTGATATTATATTTACTTCATGTTCGATGCCGAGACTGGCGAGTACGTCCAGCGTCGACTGCATGACTTCGTTATCTGATTTTGAACCCATCACCACGCCGACTAGGGGTTGACTCATGTTGTCTACCTCATTTGGATTGATTGACTAAGAATCCATCGACATATAATTCTTGCTTGTTAGGAGTAACTAGGTTTATAATAAATTTTAAGATTGCCGACTTATCGCCAACGATAAAATTGATTTCCTTGGACTTTAGTGCAGCAGACCAATCTTCAATAAGGTTACCATCAACAATGACCTTTCCACTTAAGGTGAACCAATTATAGTGTAAATCCACTACATGTCTGTTACCCCCAATATCTATAGACCATACCTTCCTACTCACTGTTATCCTCTACTTTATATCCGCGATATCCTTGCGGTAATAGCAGCCTTCGAATTTTATCCTGGGGATGTTCTTGTAGACCTTCTCCCTGGCTTCCGCCAGGTCTTTACCGGTGGCGGTTACCGTTAATATCCGCCCTCCGCTGGTCAGTATATTCCCTTCCGGATTAATCCTCGTTCCAGCGTGAAACAGCATAATGTCCTTGTCAACATCGTCCAGGCCGCTGATTGGAAAGCCGGTCTGGTATTTACCGGGGTAGCCACCCGATGCCATTACCACCCCGACACAGGCGTCATCGCTGAATTCCACCTTAATTTTATCCAGCTCATTATTGATGGTAGCCATCATGATATCCACCAGGTCTGTCTGTAGCCGGGGCAGGACAACCTGTGCTTCCGGGTCGCCCAACCGGGCGTTAAATTCTATCACTTTAGGCACATGATTGGTAATCATCAGGCCGCCGTACAGGGCGCCTTTATACCGCCTTCCGTCGTCATTCAAGGCCAGTATGGCCGGCTCCATGATGGTCTTGAGAATGATATTACCCAGCACTTCATTGTAAAACTGCGGCGGGCTGTAGCTCCCCATGCCACCGGTATTCGGTCCTTTGTCACCGTCGTAAATCCTTTTATAATCGCAGGCAGGTACCGTCGGAACGACCCTCTCGCCATCGGTAAAGACGAAAAAGCTCAGCTCCCTCCCGTAAAGGTGCTCTTCGATAACCACTTTGTTGCCTGCCGCGCCGAACGTTTTCGACTTCATCATATCGGCAAGGGTCTTCTGTGCTTCTTTCATGGTTTCCGCGACGATAACTCCCTTGCCCTGGGCCAGCCCGTCCGCCTTAATGACGATGGGCGGTTTTTGTTTTTTTAAATACTCGCTGGCTTTATCGTATTCGGAGAAAGTGGCGCTATCGGCGCAGGGTATGGCATGCCGCTGCATTAGTTCTTTGGCGAAAGCCTTGCTCGATTCTATCTCGGCGGCTTCTTGGGTGGGGCCGAAAATGGCCAGTCCGATTTCCGTAAACGCATCGACGATTCCCGCTGCCAGAGGGCCTTCCGGTCCGACCACGGTAAGGTCGATGTGGTTCTCCCTAGCGAATTTAAGTAATCCGCCGATCTCATCGGCTTTGAAATTAATGTTCTGGGCTATTTTTGCCGTGCCTGCGTTGCCGGGAGCGGCGAATACCTCTTCGGCTTTAGGGCTCCGG
>CAYVPT010000296.1:0-3371 GCA_964453865.1 uncultured Dehalococcoidaceae bacterium | reverse complement strand
GGCCTTTATCACCGTCTGGAACAAATGGCAGCCTAAATTCTGGTTCAGGAAAAAGGACGCACTCGTGCCCTGGAAAAGCAAAAACGAAATCCTCTACCGCTACTATCACCTTTTTTCATACGGCGAGTTAGAGAATCTAGTACGTAAAGCCGGCTTCGGGGTGGTGAGGCTTTTCCCGGAAAGCAGGCATAAATTCCCGATAAAGGTTTTCTCAAGGAATGTGTGCGCGCTGGTGAGGAAAGGGGCGTAAATTCATTTCCCCACATCCACCCACAGCTTTTTACCGTCGGTGATAAAGTCAATCGTCCCCTGCTCATCGGTACGGTAAACGTTTTCTCTCCCGGTTCTTTCTATTATTCTCTCAACAACATCGGCATTCGGGTGGCCGTGTCTGTTATCGACGCCGCAGCAGATAACCGCCAGGGCGGGACTGACGACCGCCAGGAACTCGGGGGTGGTGGAGGTAGCCGAGCCGTGATGGGCGACCTTGAGGACCGTACTCGCCAGGCGCGCCCGTTCCCTGATTAATTCCCACTCCACTTCCCCCCGGATATCACCGGTAAGCAGGAAGTCGAAGTCACCGTATTCCAGACGCAGCACCGCGCTGTTGTTATCAATATCGGACTCACTGCCGGTAAAAAGATGAAGCGGCGGATTCAGGACTCTCATGACCACGCCATCACCCGCGTCAATCCACTGCCCGGCCCGGGCCAAGGTGCTCGGTATCCCTTTCTCTTTAATGATTCTCAGCCATTCACTGAATAAAGGCGATGTGGAGTCGATAGCCGGAAACAGCACCTGATGTACATTATACCGCCGTAAAATTTCTACCAGACCGGCGAGGTGGTCCTGGTGAGGATGGGTCAATACGAGCAAATCTATAGTCCGGTCCCAGAAAGGCATCCGCCGGCCGAGCGCCAGGGATAACGTCCGGGGGCTGGGGCCGCCATCGACCAGTATTTGCCGGTTCCCCTTCTGGATAAAAATGGCATCCCCCTCGCCGACGTCAATAAAACTCACGTGCAGGTCATCATCGGGCATGGTAACGGCCGTATAAGAGACCAGTATCGCCAGTAACAGTAACGGCAGGATAGCCCACTTGATACTCCGGGACAGTCCCAAAGAGATATTTACTCCTGACTTCATAACGCCGGCCGCCCCGGACATCACGCCACGCAATCTCTGCTGGCGACTGTGCAGCCAGATAGCCACCGCCAGGACCACATAATAGCCCGCAATGAAGACCGGGCTGACCGAGTTGACCTCGACCGACGCTACCGACGGCGCCGCCAGTCCACTCACAATCAGCATCATATATGTCAGAAAAGGCCAGACCAGCCAGCCGATAACCTGGGCAACCGCCAGCGAAGCCAGCCCCAGTACCGCGGTCAGGGTCCCGAATATAATAACAACCGGTAATGCCGGCAGGGCCAGGAACGTGGCTAAAGGTCCCACCAGCGAAAAAATCCCGAAATAATAGGCGATCAAAGGCCAGACCGCGGTAACAGCCCCCAGCGTGGCGCTGAAAGTATCGACGACTACATTGGCCGTGGCAACCAGAGCCCCTTCTTCTCCCAGTGCTTTAGCAGCCACCCGCCTGCCAGTATCACGGAGAATCGGAAAGATAAAGACCAGTCCGGTCATCGCCAGGAAGCTCAACTGGAAGGAGGCATCGCCCAATATATAGGGGTGGATACCGACCATTACCGCCGCGGCGAAGGTCAACGCCACCATGGCGCTGCGCTGCCGGCCCAGGGCTTCGGCGACGAGAAAAAGGCTGGCCATGATAGCTCCCCGTATCACCGGAGGATTCATTCCCGTGATCACGACATAGAGCCAGACAGCACCGAAAGCCAGCCAGACGTAGAGGTAGTGCCTCCGCCCGAACAGCCATAATCCGATTCCGAGCAGGATACCGGCCATAATGCCGAGATGGAGACCGGAAATCGCCAGGAGATGAGCAGTGCCGCTCCGGGAAAAATCGTCTCTCAGGTCCTGAGGAATGTTGCCGCGGATACCCAGGATAATACCCTGGGCTAAAGACGCCTGCGGCTCGGGGAGTACCTGCGTCAGGGTTTGCGCCAGATTTTCCCGCCAGGAATATACCCAGGCCAGTGGCGGAAAACCCTGCCCGGTATCCAGCACCTCGATTTGCGGGTAAAGTATAGTGGTATGGATACCCTGGTGCGCCAGATACCCGCGGTAATCGAAGTCGTCAAGCTGTGGCGGCGTCCGCAGTTCACCGTTCACATGGAGAACATCGCCGTACTGATAGGCGGGGTAGCGGGGAACGAAAACCAGCACCGTGCCTTCGATATCCTGCCAGGCCGTATCCAGTTTGATAGACGAAACCGCCAGGGTAAGATGAGTGGTCTGGTCTCTCACATCGGGGTCGCTGATGAGTTTCCCTTCAACCTCGAAAACGCCGCGGTCGTTATAAAAACGGACCTGGTCTTCGTTGACAATATTGAGGCTGGAATACGAATAGGCGGCCGCCGCGACGAAGAGAATGATTCCCAGACTGAACAGGATTATCCACTTATAATATTTACGGGTAAAAAAGAACAATAATAAAGGAGCCAGTCCGAACAGATAGAATATCCAGGGTAAATGAAATTTATAACCGACGAAAATACCGAGAACCCAGGTGCAACTCAAAAAGATAAGTACCATAATAGCCTATCTTAAAATCAGTCGCCAACGGTTATCAGGTCTTTGATGAGTTTGAAGGTGGCGTCTCCCAGTCCATCTACTTTTAATATTTCCCTGGTATCGCGGAAGGGGCCGTTCTGCTGACGGTAATCCACAATTGCCTGAGCCCTGACCTCGCCGATGCCGGGTAATGAGGACAGCAGCCAGGCATCAGCGGTATTGATATTAACTTTCTGCAGTGCCGCTACCTCGCCCTGCCCGGCAATGACAATCTCAATATTAGCGAGGTCGGCGTCTCCGGTTAAGCCGCCGGCCGCCTGCACCAGATCATCAATATCATCTCCGGCGTATAAAGGATAGCTGCCGGGATTATTGACTTCACCACCGATATACACCGTTCCTTCCAGCGGGCGGTCAGGGACGAGGGATATTTCTACGGCCTGGTCCTGATGGTACTTCAAACCGATATAGACGCCACCCACGATGATAATGACGGCCAGGACGGCAGTTATCAGGGTCCAGCCGTTAATCAACCTGCCTGCCTCCATCGAGAGTCCCCCCCCCCTTTCAGAGAGCTTATTTTAGAGCTACCGGGAAATACCCGATACCAGGAGTCCTCTTTGCCATATGGCGAATCCGAACCGATATTATTTCCAGCAGGGACAAACGGGAAAAGAGATGATAACCATCTCAAACGGGAAAAGAGATGATAACCATCT
>CAYVPT010000295.1:0-3394 GCA_964453865.1 uncultured Dehalococcoidaceae bacterium | reverse complement strand
TCCTGCCGCCCATCGACGTGGCGCCTTCCCTGAGCAGTTTTTCAGCCTCGCCTTCTTTGCAGAGGCCGATATCTTCGTACCACTGCAATTCCATAGCACCGGTAAGGTCATAGACGCTGGCCAGGTCAAGGTCTTCAGGTCCTACACCGGCTTGCTCATAGGCTTTGTAAGTCGATTTTATACCGGCATCGTTTTCCGTCGGCGGTGGCACTTCGCTGAAGTCACTGCCGAAGCCGCCCATACCGGGTACGGGATACTGGGGATTTGAAGCTCCGATACCGGCTACAATAACCGGTTTGGTGGTGTATTTCTTGGCTACATCCGAACTGCATACCACTACCGCGGCGGCGCCGTCACTGGTGGCACATACCTGATAGAGATGCATCGGATAGGCTACCATAGGAGAATTCAATACTTCTTCTACGGTATATATTTTCTTGTATCGTGCATTTGGATTGAGCGCCCCGAATTTACTCGCCTTGACTTTTTGCAGGGCGAGGTCTTCCTCGGTCAGGCCGTAGCGGGACATGCGACCCTGGGCGGCCATGGCAAACCCGGTGAAATTGGCGGAACCGAGAATTCTAAACCTCTGGCTATCGAGGTCGGTCTCGTCAAATTCCTCGTACCTGGTGGTCCCGAAGGCACCCTTCGGGGATATACTCCCCCCGACAACTAGGGCCGTATCAATAAGTCCGGAGGTTATATACAGGTGCGCCGCTCTCATGGCGTAACCCCCGGTAGCACAGGCGTTATAATTATTGGTTACCGGTATTCCGGTCAAGCCGAGGTCCTGTGCCAGGACATTCCCTGAAAGCATTCCCTGTATGCCGGCCCAGGGGTCCTGCCCGGCAAACAGCCCCTGTATTTCTGTCCATTCCATGTTGGCGTCTTTGAGTGCCATCTGGGCTACTTCCAGGTTAAGCTGGTGTACACTCTTTTCCGGGAACTTACCCCAGGGGTGTATTCCTATACCTATAATAGCCAGTTCTCTCATCTTCTATCCCCCTTTTACTGGTTCACAGCTTCGTTTAATATTGGTTGTTTTAATTGGATATCAAGTGGTAATAACGTTTTCTATGCTTTAAGACGTGGCAGGACGGAACATCCAGCTTAATACTTCGTTGCCCTCATCGTCCACGTAGAGTACCTCTCTTACCGTCTCCATCTCCATGCCTACCTTCAGGGTGCTTAGGTCGACATTCTTCGGAACCTGCCCACCGACGCGTATGCCCTCCGGTAGCGATACGCTGACGACGCCGAAAGGTACAAAGGGGTCCGACGCATGATACGGGGGAGGCGGCGGGTAATGATTGACGGTGTAAGCCACCAGGTTGCCCTTTCTGCTGAGCTTTACTTTTTCCAGGGGTTTGGTTTTCTTGCAAAAGGGGTTACGGCAGTACGTAACTCGTGGAAAGAAGTAATGCCCGCAAGACCCACATTTGTTACCGATAAGTTGTGGCTCCTCCGGCGGCATGGTAAACCACCCTTCTAAACACGGGATTTGTTTTGTAGCTTCCATCATAAAGCTCCTTCTAATAATAACTAATCGTACCTGATATTATACATATGTTTCAATATCCGGTCTGTCAGTGGACTCGGGTTTTTCAACATGAGAACAATGCTAAAAAACGGCTTGCTGCGGTAAGTCTATCAAACATTTTTTAATTTTGTCAAACAACGATAGTGTAAAAATTATACTAATATAATAGGAGTTTTGACATGGTTTTTACAACTGGTTAAAATAGTCAGTACTGAAATGAGAATCGGCATTTTTACCTTTTTATTCTCAAGATAATGCGTTGCGTAAATTTAACAATGAAAAATAATATACAGGCATTTTATCAGGGGAGGTGAGAATCTAAAAAATACAGGGCTAATATATAAATATTTGATTTGTGGGATATATTTGACTAAAAATTAGTCAAAGTGTATTATTCCTGCAGATTGATTTGTCCTAACAGTGCTTAAACAGACAGAAAGGGAGGTACAATGGCTCAAAAAGGTAAGTTAACAACAGGTGATAAGACCTGTATTAAGGGTACCGGTCTGAGTAGTTTCGGGGATAACTCGAATATGGCGGCCGTCGATGTAAAGGACGGGAAAATCGTCAGAATCAGACCGTTCCATTATGACTGGAAATACAAGCCAGAGGACTGGCAACCTTGGCAGATGGAAGCCCACGGCAAGACCTTTACCCCGCCGTTGAAGTCCATGATACCTCCTCACGGTATAGCTTATAAAAAGCGGGTTCAATCACCCAACCGTATCCTGTATCCGTTAAAGCGGGTCGACTGGGACCCCAACGGAGAAAGAAACCCGCAGAACCGGGGTAAGAGCAAGTATGTCAGGATATCCTGGGACGAGGCTACGGATATAGTAGCCAGCGAACTCAAGAGGGTAATCAAGAAGTACGGACCGGAAACGGTACTCCTGCAGGCGGATGGGCACGGCGAAACCAAGGTGATACACTCAACCCATGGCTGTAATACCAGGCTTCTCGAACTCATGGGTGGTTATACGCAGCAGATTAGAAACCCGGATAGCTGGGAGGGCTGGTACTGGGGAGCCAAACATGCCTGGGGATGTGAACCTGTCGGTATGTACACGTCTTATCTCACCAATATTTATCCGGATATAGCCGAGCATACCCAGATGATTATACACCAGGGATGTGACCAGGAAACCACCCCCTGGGGTTTCTGGTCGGGACAGATGCCCAGTCTCTATTCCTACTGGTTCACCGAGCTCGGCATAAAAAGCATTTATATCTGCCCCGACCTGAACTACGGGGCGGCTGTCCATGCCGATAAGTGGATTCCGGTACTGCCGAATACTGATGCCGCGTTGCAGCTGGCCATCGCCTACCAGTGGATTACCAACGGCACCTATGATAAAGATTACATCGCCACGCACGCTTACGGCTTCGACAAGTTCGAGGAATACGTTTTGGGTAAAGAAGACGGAATCCCCAAGACCCCCAAGTGGGCCTCGGAGCTGTGCGGTATGCCGTCCCGGATAATAAAAGCCCTGGCCAAGGAATGGGCATCCAAGACAACGACAGTGGCGCATGGATTCGGCGGGCCTTACATCCGTGGTTCGTATTCCACCGAACCAGCCCGGCTGGAAGTACTCCTGCTGGCAATGCAGGGCCTGGGTAAGCCGGGGACCCACCAGCTTACCTGGGTCGGCGGGTCGTTTTTCGGCGCCAGGGGTGTAGGACACGAGACACCTCCGCTGGCAGGCAAGGCTCTGGTGAGACCATCGGTGAACGCCGCGTATCATGGCTATCACCCCGGTCCGAACATGCAGAAACAGATTATACCCAAGCCCATGATTCACGACGCTATCCTGGACGGGCACTTCGATATTTACGGCAGCTCGGAGCAAATGTCGG
>CAYVPT010000294.1:0-3406 GCA_964453865.1 uncultured Dehalococcoidaceae bacterium | reverse complement strand
AAAAGATGAGAGAATATAGTATAGGTATAAGAATTCTGTCACTGTAATTTGGTAAAACATATATGGTAAACACAGTTCAGACAATTGAAGCGATATCCCATCATCGTCAATGGTTTCAGAACCGAAAACTGATCTTAGGGACCATAGCGGTTTTTATCCTTACCGTGTTGCTGATGATCGTGACTCAAATTAACTGGATTTTAGCCATGGTACTGGCCGCTCAGATTGTTTTATTTATTCTGCTCTTCGACCGGCCGATATGGGCTTTCGGAGCTCTAATTGTGGGGCAACTAACCTCCAGTAATTATTTAGTATCCGTCTTCGGGACCCCGATTACCGTTCGCTTCCTGTGGACAATCCTGGCAATTATATTTTTAATACCTATTATCCTTAGCCGGGGAGGAATCAAGCTCGGTCCGGGCGCTAAGCGTATTATCATCCCGGCGGCTATTTTTTTCATAATCGCCACCATTTCCAATATCGCGATGGTAGGGATGCCTTTTACGATACAGTACCTGCGTATCATCGCTACTGGATTAGCCATAGTATTACTTTTACCGGCGGCTATCCAGAACAAGAAAGACCTGAAAATATTCGCCCTGATATTATTAGTTACCGCAGTCATTTCATCGTTAGTTGCCATAATGCAGCATTACAGTTATATGGGCTTACCTGTCTATACCATTTACGAGGGGGCTTTTACTTCTGGTAGAACGCCGGGGCTAAGTGCGAGCGGAATTTATCTTTCCTTCGGGCTACCCCTGGTACTGATGCCGATGATCGCTCTGTACTTTTCCCGAGGTATCTCTCAACGTATGAGGGTAGTCTTTGTTATATTGATTTTTATTGTTTTAGCCGCCCTATATTTTACCTATACCCGCTCGGGAATATATGCCCTGGCGCCGGCGTTGTTGGCGCTGATTTTTCTGATGAAGGGTCAGGGAAAGAGGGAACTCTTACTGATTGTTATTATCATGGCGGCCGCTTTCTTTTTATACATTCAGGTGCAAAACAACCGCTATGCCCAGGGTTTCTCCGAGGAAGAAAGTGCCGCAGGAAGACTGGTCCTCTGGCAAGCCGGGATAAAAATAGCGCTTGACCACCCTATCCTGGGTATCGGCGAGGGCCGATTCCAGGAAATGTCCCTGGCTTATTCATCAGACATTACAACCGGGGCTGCGGAAGTTGCCGGGGGTGTTCTGGGGACTCAAGAGCCTCATAACGATTTTATGCGAGTCTGGATTTCTTTCGGTACTTTTGCTTTACTGGCTTACCTCTTTATTTTTTATGGCATCTTTAAGAACTTCTTACGGGCTTATCAACGTTCTTCAGGGCGTTTTATCAGGGGGTTTTGCATCGGATGCTTTGCCGCTACGGCGGCTTATATTATCAACGCCGTAACACATAATGTGATGGATAGTTTACCTTTCGTATGGTTCCTGGGTGGCCTCTCGATTGCCTGTGTTAAGCTGACTTCTCTCAAACAACCCGCGAGAGTAAAGGAATTAAGTGAAAAAGGAAAATAACTCAATAACAATAATTAACCGGTAATCAGCCCGGGGACAGGCGGTACCCAGTCGTAACTCCTGGAGCCCGTTCGAGATATAACTATGAACCTTTTCACACTTAAGTCATCGTACGGTATCCCGGCGGGTACATAAAAACTAAAAAACACCACGAAAAGCGATGAGGGAATTTGGGACATGCTTGATGTCAGGAAAAAAAAGAATTTAAAGCAAAAACTGTACCCGTCAGCCGACCGGGTTGCTTTCGGTTTTATACAAGGAATCCTGGAAAGAAACCTCTCCCCGGAGGTTAGAGTACTGGACGCAGGATGCGGCCAAGGAACCTGGCTCCTTCGAGATTATCACGGCAAAATAGGTCGCCTGGTAGGCACGGATGTGGCAGCACCCGGGAAGATGAATATGGACGACTTCGCCGTATCAGATTTAGAAAAGCTGCCCTTTAAGGATACCACGTTTGATGTTGTGGTATGCTATTTTGTAATCGAACATCTTAAACATCCTCAAAAGGTGTTTGCGGAATTCCTCCGTGTTTTGAATTATGGCGGCCTGCTTATCTTCAAGACGCCATGTATTAATGCCCCCGTGTTTTTCCTGTCACGCTACATACCTTATAACTGGCAAACAACCATTAAAAAGGCAACCGAAGGAAGCCATGAATCGGATATTTTCCCGACCTACTATAGATGTAATACGGAGAAACAACTCGACCGCACCTTAGAAGCAACAGGTTTCCACAAGGATACGGTGTTGAGTGTTGAACAAATTTATGACTATTTCTCATTTAATAGCCTGGCTTACGCCGCTTCGCTGGTGGCCTGTCGGCTGATTCAAGCGCTCCCCTGGACAAAGCGTTTCAGAAGTGAGCTTACCGGCATTTACCGCAAACCACGAAACAACGACGGAACATACCCGGGAAATACCGGAGATGACAGTCATTACTTACCCGGCACGGCAGTCCGTGATTCGAAGAAAGTTCATCAGAACCAATCCGACCGGGGTAAAGGAGATAAGTGAAAAAGGGAAATAATCTGATTACAATTGTGTATCCTATTAATACACTTGGCACGGGCGGCGCCGAGCAGCAACTCCTGGAGCTTGTCAAAGGAATCGACAAGAAGCGCTTTGCGCCGATTGTAGTCCCCTTATATCCCGGCAGGGACATAGAGCCAGAACTTGAGAAAGTGTCGGACGTAGAATTGATTGGTCTGAACCGGAAAGGGAAATACGACTTCTCAATCCTGTTTAAAGTCCTGCGACTCTTCCGGGAAAGACGTATCGATATTATCCAGCCTTTCCTCACTCCAGCCACGTTTTTCAGTCTGTTACCGGCCATGGTCAGCCGTGTTCCGGTGAAAATCGTGACCGAACGTTGCGGGGTCAGGCTGAATACCAGTCTCGGCAACAACCTTTACCGTAAAATCGAGGACTTTTTTACACGATATGCTGATATGGTCGTGCCCAATAGCCAGGCCGGCTATGAATATCTTATTAACCGGGGTATTAAAACAGACCGTATTAAAGTAATTTATAACGGCATAAATTTAGAACGCCTGACCGCCGATGCGGCCAAAGTAGCCCGGATAAGGTATGATATGGGAGTACCGCCGGAGGGCAAGGTAGTCGGCATAACCGCCAGTCTTACACCGGCTAAGGACCACGCGACTTTCCTGCAGGCTGCCCGCATTATTTCCGATGCAATGCCGGGAGTTAAATATTCTATAGTCGGCGAAGGACCTTTGCAGGAGAGTCTGGCAAATACCGCCGCCGGTTTAGGACTGACCTCCGATGTTATTTTTCATGGCAATCACCGGGACATCGGCGCCTATATCTCCGCCTTTGATGTCGCCTGCCTGTGCTCCTCCGACCACGAGGGCTGCTCA
>CAYVPT010000293.1:0-3438 GCA_964453865.1 uncultured Dehalococcoidaceae bacterium | reverse complement strand
GTCATGCCGTGAGAAAACGGGGCGAGAACAAAAATTAAAGGAGGGAAAAATGAAACTAGGGAGATTTATCGTTGATACCCATGTCCATTCCCAGCGCCATGCCGCCGGCAAGGCCCTCAAAGGCTCCAAGGACTTCGATAAACTCGGGCAGGTCATGGGTCAGATGGAAGCCTATGACAACTCGCCGCGACTACTCTACGACATGGAGTGCTACGGCGTAGATATGTGCATTATCGAGCCGGCTTTCGGTATGACCAACCCGAATGACGTTGACCAGGTCAAGAGGTACCCGGACAAGTTCGCCGCCTGCTGCTGGCCCAAGGAATACCAGGACAGGTGCGCCGCCGGCGAGGAGGAGTGGACTATCGAAGGTTTCTGCGACGCCCTGGCCGACCTGCTCAAGACCGGCAAATACGTCGGCATCGGCGAGATGGTGCTGATACCCATGCGCAAACCGAAACCGGGCCAGCCTCCCCGGTTCCAGACCGAGGAGGAAATAATCACGAACTGCCTGAAGGTCATGGAAGTTTGTCAGCAGTACCAGGTGCCGATGCGCTACCACACCGGTACACCCGGCGGCTACGCTATCGCCTATCACGGCGCGCAGTTCACCTACAATCCGCTCTGGGTGCATACCTTGGCTGTAGCCATGCCGGACGTTCCCATCATCCTGGAGCACGCGGGGATAGAGGGGGGCTGGTGGGAGTGGTTCTACGAGTGCTGCCTGCACGTGGCCGCCAGCCATAAGAGCATCTACCTGGAGACGGGGCGCTGGTGGACGGAGCTTTATTACAAAGCCCTCAACGACCCATCCGTCGGGGCGGAAAAGCTTATCTGGGGCACGGACTGGGGCGCCAGCCTGCCGGTGTACTCGCAGATTGGCCGCTACCCGCCGGGGTACACGCGCCAGAATCTTAAAGAGGGCATACCGCGGCACCAGGTGGACATCTGGGGCTGGAGTCTAAAGCAGATACAGCGGCTGGATATCAACCAGGACGATATGAATCTGATGCTGGGCGGCAACGCGGTGCGGCTTTTCAAGCTGCCGAATCCGGGCGGGCTGACCCGTATGTTCAGGTTCGTGGACTGAACTTGAACTGGCTGTCATTCCCGTGAAAACGGGAATCCAGAGGGGAAAAGGGGAGGCTGGATTCTCGGGTCAAGCCCGAGAATGACAAAAAAAATAATTAATTGTCGGGAGGTATGAAATGAAACTGGGCAGATTTATCGTCGATACCCACGTACATTCACAGCGTCACGCCGCCGGAAAGGCTCTGAAAGGCTCGACCGACTTTAAAGACCTCGGCAATGTCATGCACCAGATAGAGGCGTACGACAACTCGGCGCGTCTTATCTATGATATGGACTGCTACGGAGTGGACATGTGCGTTGTCGAGCCGGCCTTCGGCATGACCAACAAGACCAACGTGGCGCAGGTGAAGAAATACCCGGAGAGGTTCGTGGCCAACTGCAACGCCAAGGAATACCAGGACCGCTGCGCCAGTGGCGAAGAAGAATACAGCATCGATGGGGCTATCGCCGAGCTGGCCAGGCTGCTGGATACCAAGAATTTTGTGGGAGTGGGGGAAGGCATGCCCATGGGACAGCCTCCCAAGGGAAAGATGTTCATCGACCAGGAAACCCTGCTCCAGAACATGATGAAGATGATGGACCTGGGGCGCCAGTACCACATACCCATTCGCTACCATACCGGTACCCCCGGCGGCTACGCCATGTCTTACCACGGCTTCCCGACGACGTTCAATCCGCTGTGGGTGCATACGCTATCCGTAGCTTACCCCGATGTGACCGTTATTTTAGAACATTCCGGCATCGAGGGGGGCTGGTGGGAGTGGTTCTACGAGCAGGCGCTGCACGTGGCCGCCAGCCATAAGAACATCTATCTGGAGACAGGACGCTGGTGGACGGAATTATATTATAAAGCTCTGAATGACCCGTCGGTAGGGGCAGAAAAGCTTATCTGGGGTACGGACTGGGGCGCCAGCCTGCCGGTGTATTCGCAGATTGGCCGCTACCCGCCGGGATACACCCGTCAGAACCTTAAAGAGGGTATACCGCGGCACCAGGTGGACATCTGGGGGTGGAGTCTAAAGCAGATACAGCGACTCGATATCAACCAGGACGATATGAACCTGATGCTGGGGGGTAACGCGGTGCGACTCTACAACCTGAGGACGCCGGGCGGACTGACCCGTATGTTCAGGTTCGTGGATGAAACGCCGCCGGCGGCACCTCCCGGCCCGCCACCTAAAGAAAAAGGAAAATAAAACTGCGGGATAAGCCGTGAATAGTGCGAGGGCGGTAGGATAGGAAAAGATGACAGACGGGGGAGGACTAATTCTCCCTTAATCCCTCCTTACGAAGGAGGGAGACAGATTGATTAAAAGCAAAGATATATGGGTTTGCACAATCATCCTCTCCCCTTCGTAAGGGGAGAGTGAGAGAGGGAATTAATACTACCGGGCTAAGCATAGAATGATACAGGGCGGTATGGGTGGGAAAAGATAAAACCAAGGGAGGGGGGAGAATAGCGAGTATTAAGAATAAAGATTGCCACGTCGCTGCGCTCCTCGCAATGACAAAGAGAACCTGGATTCCAGCCTACGCTGGAATGACATTAGCCCAACACCGAGATTCTTCGCTACACTCAGAATGACAGTAAAGTAAAATCGACTAGTCTTCCTGCCCTCTGGAAGGCCGGCGCTTGCCGCCGACCCATATCCGGCGGGGGTCTACTTTCTCCCGCAGGATTTTTATCTCCTCGTCGGTGGGTGGGGTGGTATCATGGAGGGCAGGGGATACTTTAATATCCCAGCCCACCTCCGCCTTGACCTGTTCTAAGGTCACGCCCACTCCGGCGTGGACGGACTGCAGGACCATCTCGCCGTTTTCAAAGGTATAGCAAGCCAAATCCGTTATCACCATGTGAGGCCCGGTGCCGGGCGTAATGCCGGCCTCTTCTCGCTGTCCCGGTTTGCCGTCGAGATAGCCCGGGCAGGTAATAAAGTCGACCTTTTCCGGGAAGCGGCGCTTGCTCTGGCGGAGCATGGTGATGGAGCGCTGGCAGAAGCTGATAACGTCGGTAGCGCCGCCGCTGCCCGACCACCGGTGTTCCGGATTGAGATAATCACCGACGCAGGTATCGTTAACGTTGCCGTAGCAGTCCACCTGTCCTGCCCCGATAAAACCGGTGCTGATGTACCCGGCCTGGCCGAGGCAGTTGATATAGAAAAGCCCCGTAAGCTGGTCGGACATAAACTGCGAACCGGGGGTATCCGTCGCCCGGGGCATCTCGAAGCCGGTCGAACGCACGATACCGTTCTCGATGATTATAACGCTATCCGGGGCGTGGGTGTATTTCGCCAGCAGGGCGGAAAGAAAGGGAGGTCCCAGGCCGACATAGATAACATCATCGGG
>CAYVPT010000292.1:0-3442 GCA_964453865.1 uncultured Dehalococcoidaceae bacterium | reverse complement strand
GACCGAATAGAGGGACAAAGGGACGCCCGGCCCGTTCCCCGGGTTGGTCGCTTGAACCCGATGGTAACATCGGGGCTAGATAGATGGTCACCGTCCCGATTTTTTCGGGACACAGAACTCGGCTTACAGATTTACTTGACCCACACTCCGATAACACGGCTTTAGTTGAAGCTATCGCCGAGCTTCATGGGGGTAAGATAGAAGTGGAAAGCCAGCCGGGAAAAGGAAGTACATTCCGGGTTATATTACCAATGGCATGAAGTGACCGAGCTTTGAAAATAAGCTAACCTAGATAAATGATCACATAAGACACTGTACGTCCCGGATTCTGTTCACTTAACAATACGAAAAGATGATTTGTGCAGGTATTGACAAACCTAACTGTGATAAGTACCTGAATGGTCATACCAATCGCTTTCGCGTTCTTCGCAGTTCCGAAAAGCAATGACCAATTCCATCAGAATACACTGCTGATTTCATTGACAGGTTTTTAGCACACCTTCTATACTTAATATAGACATACTAGATTTTGTGTAAAAGCGAGACTGGACAATCTGATTCTTGACAATAGATAGATTACTTTTATTTTATCGTCGCATAATAGCTGCTCTGTAAAAGACAGGTCTTAAATAATGAAAGTGGTGAAAAATATGGGGTTTCTCTTTAAACGATATAAAAAAGGAAATAAAAATACTGAAGAGGCAGTTAAAATTCCCTCCTCACCTGTAGAAAAACCACCGGCACCTTACGGCCAGGCCGAAACCTCCGGCACTCCTGCTGTGCCGCATAAACCGCACACCCTCGGAGAGCTGAAAGAGTCCGGTTATAAACCTTTATCCATAAGAGAAGAAATGAGAAATAACCTTATCGCGCTGATTAAGGCTAGAAAACCCATCTTTAACGGAATTATCGGATACGATAATACCGTAATACCCCAGGTAGAAAATGCCGTGATATCCGGTCAAAATATCATCTTCCTTGGTGAAAGAGGGCAGGCTAAATCACGCATCATGCGTCTCCTCGCAGACCTGCTGGATGAGGCAATACCAATCATACGGGGTTGTGAAATTAACGATAATCCCTTCTCGCCAATATGCAAGTCCTGCCGGGAAAAGGTTGCCAGGGATGGAGACGCCACGGAAATCGCCTGGCTATCGCGACAGGACAGGTACGGAGAAAAACTGGCCACGCCGGATACGACGATTGCCGACCTCATCGGCGATGTTGATCCTATTAAAGTGGCTGAAGGACGGTATCTTTCCGATGAGCTAACCATGCATTACGGGATTATTCCACGGACGAACCGGGGGATATTCTGCATCAATGAGCTGCCCGATTTGGTAGAGAGGT
Source organism: uncultured Dehalococcoidaceae bacterium (assembly GCA_964453865.1). GTDB lineage: Bacteria > Chloroflexota > Dehalococcoidia > Dehalococcoidales > RBG-16-60-22 > CAYVPT01. The sequence goes on along the minus strand of CAYVPT010000292.1, from coordinate 2,092 downwards.
TGCAGGTGGGTTTGTTCAACCTCTTGGAAGAGGCGGATATCCAGATAAAAGGCTATCGGGTCAGGCTGCCGCTGGATATCATACTCGTTGCCAGCGCCAACCCTGAAGACTATACCAGCCGCGGCAGGATTATTACCCCGCTTAAAGACCGCTTCGGCGCGCAAATCCGCACGCATTACCCGGTCACGATTAAGGATGAAATAGCCATCGTCGAGCAGGAATGGCAGCGGTTTAATGATGGAGATGTGAATTTTTACGTTCCTGACTATATTAAAGAAGTCATTGCCGAGATAACGCACCTGGCTCGGAAGAGTTCGGATATCAGCCAGCGTTCCGGGGTCAGTGTGAGGGTCTCTATATCCAATCTAGAAACAGTGGTTTCCAATGCTATCAGACGGGCGATTATGCTGGGAGAAAAGCTGGCCGTCCCTCGTATCAGCGACTTTCCGTACATTATTGCCTCCACCACCGGTAAAATGGAGATGGAAGGCTTCGAGGATAAGAATGAGCAGAAGGTTATTGATGACCTCACCAAAAAAGCGGTTCTCTTAGTATTCAACCGGTATTTCCAGTTTGACGAACTTGAGCCGATAGCCAAGCAGTTTAACGGCGGATTCACGGTCGAGACATCAGATAACATGAACGCAAAGTCGTACGTACGGTACGTGAAAGAGATTCCCGGGCTGGCCAAAGCGGTCAAAAAGATAACCGATGCGGAAACGCCGGAGACCCTGGCGTCAATCGTCGAGTTTATCCTCGAAGGCGCGCACCTGAATAAAAGGCTAAACAAAACAAAGGTCGCCGGTAAGACGGTTTACAGGCATTAGAAAATGGAAAATTATCGCTATTCCGAATGGGACAACACGCAGAACATCTTCGAGCCGGATGCCGACGCATTAATGCAGGAACTGCAACGGAACCTGATGTATGACGGTGACCTCGCTGAAGCCCTGCGCATGATGCAGCGTAACGGCCTCACGGACCCCCAGGGAAGACGTTTACCCAGCCTTCGAGAACTATTACAGAGACTGCGCCAGCGGCGGCAGGAACACCTTGAGAAATACAAGCTGAACTCGATGATGGAAGACATCCGCAAGAGGCTCGATGAGATTATCCAAACCGAGCGCCAGGGCATACAGCACCGGCTGGATGAAGCCAGGCAAAAAACGGCGAGCGGCAGCCAGGAACTCAACCCGGAAATGCGGGAAAAACTGCTCAAGAACATGGAAGAACGTGCCTCCCAGAACCTGGAGAAGCTGGAAGCCCTGCCTTCAGATACCGGTGGGCGGATAAAAGACCTCAGCCAGTATGATTTCATGGACCAGGAGGCCAGACGCCAGTTCCAGGAGCTCATGGACATGCTCAAACGTAACGCCATGTCGTCTTTTGCCAAGGAAATGACCCAGAAACTCCAGAACATGGATGCCAATTCTCTCGCCGCCATGAGGCATTTCATGGAAGCTATCAACCAGATGCTGGAGGCGCGGAGGCGGGGAGAAGAGCCGGACTTCGAGGGATTCATGAAGCAGTTCGGGGATTTCTTCGGCGATAATCCGCCTAAAAACCTCGACGAGCTAATCGAACGCCTGCAGCAGCAGATAGCCCAGGCGCAAGCATTGATGGAGAGTCTTTCTCCGGCGGATCGGCAGGAGCTTCAGGACCTGATAGCTTCCATGCTGGATGAATCGACCAAATACGAGATGGCAAAGATGGCGGCCAACATGGAAGCTCTCTATCCCGGCTGGCTAACACCTCAGCGGTATCCTTTTTCAGGGGATGAATCGCTCTCTTATTCGGAAGCTCTGAAGCTTATGGAACAACTCCAGAAAATGGATACCCTCGAAGAGCAGTTCCAGGATTCCCGGTATGGCGATTCCCTTGATGAGATAGATGAAAAGCTGGTCAAGGAACTATTAGGCGATAGCGCGTCGGAAGAGCTGAAAAGGATGCGTGAAATTTCCAAAATGCTTGAAGATGCCGGATATATCAGGAAGAACCGCGGCCAGTATGAGTTAACGCCGCGCGGCATGAGGAAAATAGGAGAAAAAGCCCTGAATACGGTTTTCGCCAGTTTGAAGAAAGACCGCAGCGG
>CAYVPT010000291.1:0-3450 GCA_964453865.1 uncultured Dehalococcoidaceae bacterium | reverse complement strand
CGGACTTGATAACGCTGACGGCCTCTTCCGGCGTGACCAGCTTTTTCTTGTATTCCTCTTGCCAGCTCATGAAAGATCTCCTTACGTCATTCCCGCGAAAGCGGGAATCCAGTGGTGGGGGAAAAGGGTATGGATTCTGGCCTTCGCCAGAATGACTATTTTAATATTTAATCCAAAATCCCTCTATAACTCTCCCTTTATGAAAGGGAGAGGATGATTGTACAAACCGAATATCTGAGTTCCAGACTGATCTTTCCCTCTTTCGTAAAGAGAGACCAAGGGAGATTTTTCCCCTATCTTTAAAAAGCTCGGGGTGGGGCAGACAGATTTTTACTGACATCCCCACCCCGAGATCCTTCGCGGAGTTTATCCTGAGCGAAGCGTGAGGGCTCAGGATGACACTTTTTAACTGCTCTTTAGTATCTCACCGCCGAACATTGGCAGGTGAGACAGCGCCTGGCCTCGGTAACGCAGGTCTTTTCATCAGCAAAGCCGAGGTTGATTTCTTTGAAACTGCTCTTCCGCTTGCCGGGGGCAACCGACTCTACCGGGCAGCGTTCCTCTTTCTTGTATTCCCTCAAATGGAACTGGAAGGCCGGTTCTTCGATGTCGGAAACCTTGGCTTTGGGTGGTTCGGGTGGTAAATCGACACCGCGGAGATAGCAGTCGATGGCTACGGCGGCGTTCTTGCCGTCCGCAATGGCCTCAATCATCAGTCCCTGACCGCGGGCAACATCGCCACCGGCGTAAATACCGGCAACGTTGGTGGCCATACTGCGTTCGGCGGTAGCAATCGAGCCTCGCTTGGTCGTCTTGACCTTGCTGCCGGCCATGAAGGAAAGGTCAACTCTCTGGCCGATGGCGGTGATTACCATATCGGCATCGATTTTCTTGGTTTTCTTTTCGTCGTAGACAGGAGCGAAAGCACCTGCCTTGTTATAACAGGAAACACATTGCTTGAGTTCAACGCCCTTGACCTTACCGCCGCTGGCGATAATAGCCTTGGGACCCCAGCTCATATCGACTTTGATGCCTTCCTCGATAGCCTGCTCGATTTCATCGACCAGGGCGGGCATCTCGTCATGGCTGCATTCGAGACAGACGACCTGGACGCTGCCGGCACCAAGGCGCAGGGCCGAGGTGGCGACGTCCATGGCAACGCTGCCGCCGCCAACGACTACCACCTTCTTGCCCACGGCCGGTTTCTTACCGGTATTGACGTCCTTCAGGAAAGAAAGCGCCTGGATGACGCCGGAGGCGTCTTCGCCGGGTATATTGAGTTTGGCGCTATTCTGGGAACCGGCGGCAATGAACACGGTGGCGTAACCCTGTTTCTTCAGGTCTTCAGGATTTTTCACCGCTTTGTTGGTATTAATTTCTACACCCATCTTCTTGATGGAATTGATTTCCCAATCGACTACTTTTTTGGGGAGACGGTGCTCCGGTACGCCGAGGGACATCATACCGCCGGCGACGGGAGACGCCTCAAAGACGGTGACGGCGTAGCCTTTCTTTATCAGGAAATAGGCGGCGGTCAGACCGGCCGGACCGGAACCGATAACGGCAACCTTTTCCTTCTTGGTGATGGGAAGCTTTTCGGGTAAAGCCTGCTTCTTGAGGTAATCGGGCAGGCCGTCTTTCATAACGGAATCGGCTACGTAGCGCTTGATAGCGTTAATGGCGATAGGATCATCAAGATCACCGCGGTTGCATTCGGTCTCGCAGGGGTGCGGGCACACACGTCCGATAACTCCCGGGAAGGGGAGTTGCTGCTTCAGACGACGGTAGGATTCACCCATCTGTCCGCGTGAAGCCATCAGCACGTAGGCGTTAACGTCAATGCCGGCCGGGCAGGTATCCTGGCATGGCGGCATGAATGGCTCGGGTAGTGGCCGCAGGGTGAGGGCATTATCGGTTGAGTTATATTTCGGGTCGTACTTTTCGCGACCGATATTGGGGTTTACCGCACATCTGATAGCCAGACCGCGGTTGAACCGCGCCAGACAGACGTTGCAGCGCAGGCACCGGGTGACTTCGTCGACTTTGCCTTCCTGCCACTTGCGGGGGGTACGCTGGTCGGCAACGAGCTGGCGGCCCATGGTAATCATGTCCGCCCAGCCTTTCTGGAGTACTTCCTCGGCCAGGTAGGGGTCATGTTGACCCGGGACAATTAGAGGTATTTTCAGCTCTTTCGAGAAGTTCTTGGCGTGGTTGATGAAGCAGGATGCGTCCTGCGGGAAGAACCATTTCCGGGCTTCGTAGGAACCATCGGAAAGATGAATATAGGTAGCGCCGAGTTCTTCGCACCACTTGGCGACCTGTATCAGTTCTTCCTCGTGGATGGCGCCGGGCATATGCTCGTCGCCGCTGAGACGGATACCCAGGGGGAAATCCGGCCCGACTCTTCTTCGTGAAGCGACCAGGAGGTTGCGGAGAAAGCGGAATCGGTTCTCCAGCGAGCCGCCGTAAAGGTCGTTACGCTGATTGGAACGCGGCGACAGGAATTCGTGGATGAGATAGCCGTGCGGGCTGTGGAACTCTACGGCATCAAAGCCGCAAATCCTGGCGCCGGCGACGGCATCGGGGAAGGTCCTTTCCATATATTCGATTTCTTCAATCGTCAGCACCTTGGGTACGGTGGTGCCGCCGAGAGTCTGTGCCTTGGTCTCGTAACCCCGGGGCATTATCCTCTGTTCGTAGTCCTGCGGTCTTTCGGAAGGAATGGCGGAAGGTGCCGCCGGAGTCTCGCCGGATAAACGACCGGAGCCCTGACGACCGAAACTGGGGGTAATCTGGATGAAAGCTCTGGCATCCATCTGCTTCATAGCTTCAGCCAGGTTGGACATGCCCTCATAGTAGGCACGACCGCTGATGCGTGGATTGCCGAAACTGGTGGTCTTGGCACCCCAGTCGGTAGCGAAGGTACATTCGATGGTAATGAACCCGGCACCGCCTTCACATCGGGCGGCATATGAGTAGAGGCACTCTTCGGTGATATAGCCGTTGATATCAGCGCCACCCGTAGTGGTACACGAGCCGCCGATTCTGTTCTTGATTTCCAGCGAACCGAGTTTTATGGGCGAGAATAATTTAGGAAATTCAGTGGACATATTTCTCCTTTCCTTTTCTATTTTTAAACGTTATTTTGCGCGTCGCTTTGACGTATCGATATCGAGTATTTTTGCCAGGTTATCGCCGAAAATCATCCGCTTGATTTCATCGGTGACGGGTGCGTAGCCGTAACCCTTTTGCAGGTCTTCCGGCATCTCGAATGTTCTCAGGCCGATTACCGCTTCTCGGAATAGTCCGCCGGGACCGTAGAAATCGGTACCCCAGACAATGCGTTCCGGGCCGGCAAATTGAATTGCCTCGCCGATGATTTCCGCCAGGCGGCGCGGCGCCGCTCTGTACCACGGCATAATCAGGCTAAGGCTAATGTATACGTTGGGG
>CAYVPT010000290.1:0-3454 GCA_964453865.1 uncultured Dehalococcoidaceae bacterium | reverse complement strand
ATAATCGTGAACTTTTTCCTCAAGGGGATACCGCCGCTCCAGAAAAAAGAGGGCATGACCCCTCCCGGGGTACAAGAGTAGACAGTCCGGCTCGGATATTATTCAGCCAGCTTTATGCCCGGTTTCTGTATGGCCAGGTGGGAAAACGAGGAATCATCAGTAGCGCCGTGCCAGTGGACCTCGCTCGGTTCGATGAAGACACAGGTGCCGGGGGTGACAGTCACCTCTTCAGAGCGCGTCGCCACGATGCCTTTCCCCTCGGTGACGTAGAGTATCTGTTCGTAATTGTGCGTGTGAAAGTTCAGCCTGGCCCCGGGGCCGAAGGTGACCATCAGGACACCTAATCCCCCTGTGTCCTTGGTATCGATTAACGTTTTCCGGTGGACCGGCCCCTTAGCAACAATTTCATCACTGGTCTCGACGGCTTCCAGCTTATCGATATTAGCAATAATCATTTTCCCTCCTGAAATAATATCGTTATATTCCGCTATTTTTCCAGACGCACTTCTACCCCGGCGACTTTTTCCAGGGGCAGAATTACGGCATCGACGCCTTTATTCTCCAGTCCCGCCTCTATAGTACCATGTAAATCCTTTTTTACTATCTCGCCCACCGGCAGGGGCACGCCGTACTCCTCGCCGAGGGAAAGCGCCAGGCTGATGTCTTTATATGCCAGGCTGACTTTAAAGCCCGGCTCGAAGTTGCCTTTGAAAGTAGTGCCGGGATACTGCTGAGCGCACCAGTTGTTGCCGGTGCTGACCTTAATAATTTCCAGCAACGTGGCCGGGTTGATACCGGCCCGGACACCGAGGACGAAGCCTTCGGCGGATATAGAGTTGCAGGCCAGGGCTATCATATTGTTAACGAGTTTGGCGGCGTTGCCGCAACCTACGACACCCACGGGAAAGATTCTCTGGCCCATCGTTTCCAGGAGTTTGCTTACTTTCTCCAGAGTGGCCGACTCACCTCCTACCATGATAGCCAGAGTGCCTTTCTCGGCGGCGCCGGTCCCGCCACTTACCGGGGCATCGAGTACGGAAACCCCCATCTTTTCAGCGTCACGGGCTATCTGCTGCATGGTGGTGGGAGAGTTGGTGCTCATGTCTATATAGATATCGCCGGCCCGCCAGCCCGACATCAGACCGTCGCTGCCGTAGACCACCTGCTCCACATCATTTGGAGTGGGTAGAGAAGTTATCACGACGCGGCAGGCCCCGGCGACACCAGCGGGCGTATCACCCCATTTTGCCCCTTTTTCCAGAAGAGGCGCGGCCGCCTCTTTTTTCAAATCATGCACGGTGAGAATATGTCCGGCGGCGAGTATCCTCGCGGCCATGTGCCGGCCCATCTGCCCGATACCGATAAAACCTATATCCATAACTACCTCCGTTACCTGTTATACACCGAGTCAATCTGTTTTAAAGCTCATAAGGCCAGGCCGCCAAGCTGCCGTCCATGAATTTCACGTTCTTGAATCCGGCGCCGTCGAGGATACGCTGAGCCTGATAGGCGCGGACGCTCGTCTGGCAGTAGATTATTATTTCATCATCCGGTGAAAGCTCCCCGATTCTCTTACGCAGCTCGGGGAGGGGTATCAATCTGACCTGTTCGCCATCAATGCGCTCGTCTTTCCACTCGATTTCCGAGCGGACATCCAGCAGGACGAAACTTTCTCCGTTTTCCAGCTTTTGCTTGACCCCGGCGAGGGTCAGGGTACGGGCAAGCCCCGCCAGCTTGTTACGGATGACGTTGGCGGCTTCGTGCAGCGGGTCCATGGCGCTGTTGTAGGGCGGGGCGTAAGCGAGGTCGATATTGGCGAAGTCATTCACCGTAGCCCCGAAGGTCAGGGCGGTCGCCAGAACATCGGTACGCTTGGCGGAATCCCCCGGCCCCACCACCTGACCACCCAGCAGCCGGCCGGTGGCTTTATCGGCTACCAGCTTAACCATGATATCCCTGGCGCCGGGGTAATACGTGGCGTGCTCGGAGGAAGGGACGAGAGACATAACGGTATCATAGCCGGCCTCCCGCGCCTGCGACTCGCTAAGTCCGACTCGTCCCACGTTGAAATCAAAAACCTTGGCGATGGCCGTGCTGAGGACGCCGGGAAAAGCCTCGCTACCGCCGGTTACGTTGGTCCCGATGATTCGACCGTGCTTATTGGCGATGGAGCCCAGCGGGACGAGGGTCTTTTTCTTAGTAATGATATTGATCATTTCGACGCAATCGCCACCGGCATAGATAGCCGCATCGCTGGTCTGCAGGTACTCATTAACAGAGATACCGCCGGTTGACCCGATAGCGAGTCCGGCTTCTTTCGCCAGGCCGACATCAGGCCGGACGCCCAGGCAAAGCAGCACCAGGCCGGCATCAAGCTCGGTTGCGCCGACAACCGCCCGGCGGACACGTCCTTCACTGTCACCGAGGAAGCCGGTGACACGTTCACCGCAGCGGACTTCTACCCTTTTCGACTGAAGGTGGCTGTCAAGATGAGCGGCGATTTCGGCATCAAGCAACGCCGGGAGGGGCCAGCCGAGGGCTTCGATAACGGTCACATTCAGACCGCAGGTCGCGAAAGCCTCGGCCATTTCCAGTCCGATGAGACCGGCCCCGACGATAACCACCTCTTTCCGGTCGAGATTCGATAGGTAATGCCGGATAGCGTCGGCATCAGGAAGATTGGAGAGGGTGAAAATGCCCTTGAGGTCTTTGTCTTCCCAATTGGGTACCACCGGGGCGGCCCCCGTGGCGATAACGAGTTTATCGTATTCGATTGTAGAACGACGGTCTGTCTTCAGGTCGGTGATTTCCACGGCGTGGTCATTGGAGTGAACAGCCTGGGCTTCCGTACCGGTCAGTACTTCCATATCGAAGATATCCCGGAAATCATCGGCCGAGCGGGCTACCATATCATCCTCGTTTTTGATTACTCCCGAAATGAAATAGGGCAGACCGCAGGTGGCCGTGGACAGATTCTCCCGCTGCTCGATGATGGTTAGCTTCGCGGAGGGGTCGCAGCGCCGCGCCCGGGCGGCGGCTTTCGGGCCACAGGCCGTCCCGCCGATAATGACGATACGGTTTTGTTTTGACATGTGAGTACCTCCGTGGTCTCAATAATACCGGCTATCGTTCGCATCGATTAATCTGATTCGGTTTGTTCCAGGATAGTAGCCCGCGGATAAAAACCATAACGGCTATAGAAATCGAACACCTCTTCGTTGCCGGCAGCAACTACCAGTATCTTTCTACTCACCGCTTTTTCTTCCAGCCATTTTAGAGACTTTTTCATTAGGGTATCACCGATGCCGTTACGGCGGTAGTCCGGCTCAATATATATCGACTCTATTTCACCATGGCTATCGGTATTTATTGTGGTGACGCAGTATCCAATCAACTCTTTCGTTTCAGTATCCCTGGTGAGGTCGATACGCAGGTTGCCTCCGGCCGACTTTTT
>CAYVPT010000289.1:0-3462 GCA_964453865.1 uncultured Dehalococcoidaceae bacterium | reverse complement strand
GGTGTGGTGCAGGAAGTGGGCAGGCCGCGCATGTTCTCTATCTCTACGATGCAGAGCCGGCAGCCGCCGTAGGGCTGGAGGTCAGGGTGATAGCACAGGGTGGGGATATAAATACCGGCTTGCTGCGCCGCCTGAAGCACGGTGACGCCTCTTTCAACCTCAACATTGATTCCATCGATTGTCAGTTTTATCATATCAGCCATGGGTGTAAAAAAAGCTACCCCCGACGAACCCGGGGATAGCTACCTCCTGGTTCCAGCTTTGATGATAGCGCTTGCCTGCATCGTATAAACTTTAGCATTAAATCAGGGATAATTCAAGCATTACGAGGAGCGTTCCACGGTTTTATGAATTGACAGGAAAGGCCGTAATCGATAACATATTAGGCAGCATGTACGATACCGATATAAATCCCAAGAAAATAAAGATATCCGATGGCAAACTGGTGCTGCGACCGTACTGTTCCAGGGATATCCCCGAATTATATAAAGCCATCCGCGAGTCCCTGGTGGAGCTCTCGCCGTGGCTGCCCTTTGCCCATAAAGACTACTCTGAGAAGGAGACTCACGACTGGATTAAGAGAAGACCGAAAGACTGGAAGAAAGGGATATCCTACGAGTTTTCCATCCTCGATACCGAAAGCGGGATGATAATCGGCGGATGCGGCCTTAACGGCGTGGATAGCATCAACCGGCGTGCCAACCTCGGCTACTGGGTGCGGACAAGTCACCTCGGACAGGGAGTCGCCTCGAACGCTACCCGGCTGCTGGCAAAGTGGGGTTTTGAGACGCTGAAACTTAAACGCATCGAGATACTGGTTGACACCAGGAACCAGCGCAGCCTGCGGGTAGCCGAGAGGGTCGGCGCTAAAAAGGAGGGTATCCTGAGAAACAGGCTGACCCTTTACGATAATGCTTATGACGCCGTAATGCACTCGCTGATACCGGGTGATATCTAGACTTTAAAAGGCTTTTTCACCTTTGTTCTAGTGTAAAAACGCCTTTCACACCTATCCGGTATGGGTGCCAGCCCCGATGACCAAAGTACTACGGGAATCATGACCTTTGGGGCAGTTTATTTATACGAAAGTCGTGGTAGATTAAAGTGTATGAACAGGTATGTGACCGTGAAATGCCCCAGCTGCCAGAGCATCAGCCAGATTAAGGCTAATGCTGTGAGGAGTGAGATTTTTTTCTGCCCGGTGTGCGAAGATGGCGAGATAGAATACCACCCGGTGCGATCGAGAGTACTCCACGAAGACGACAGACTGTCTTTTGAACTGCCGGAACTGGTACCCGTCTGCGTTACTACCAGCTGACACCCTCCACTTTCATTTCCAGCTTATTTTCCACATTCTTTCCCGTGACAGCTAGCGTATGCCCGTGTCTATATTGATGTCGATAGTGACCGTCTCATCTGCGGAGACGGTTATTTTTTGCGGCAGGTTGTCAGCCCTATCCACGCCGAGGCGGTTGATATCTATGGTATATGTGCCCGGGGCAATCTGGGCGGTATAGTAGCCGGTGGCTCCGTGGCCTATCTGGGTGAAGTAGACCTCCCGCACCAGTTTCTTGCCGGACTCGTCAGATATTATTAACTTGCGGGAGGAGAACACCTCCGGGGGCACCGGCGGATTTTCGCCGGGTCTTTCCACCGGAGAGATAGGGCCGATGGTTACCGCGCCCTGAAGCAGGACCGATTCCGGCCCGCCCGGGCAGCAGGAGACAGCTAATATGCCGCCCGCCACAAAGAGTAAAACCAGTGAAATACTCAGTAACTTTTTCATAGCTTGACCCCAATTAAATGATACCATAAAAAGATTTAAGGCGGGAGAAATCCATCCCCCTGACCCCCTTCCTTTAGGAAAGGAAGGGGGAATAAAAAGAAAGAGGGGCTGGCTACACTCTGTTGGGGATAATTCTCCCTTAATCCCTCCTTACGAAGGAGGGAAAGATTAGCTTATCACTAAGATATACGGTTTGTACAATCATCCTCTCCCCTTCATAAGGGGAGAGTTAGAGAGGGAATAAAGGGCGTGCCTGGGTGGAAAAAATATTTATTATGAATATGTCATTCCTGTTTTTTTATTGAAATACCGAGTATCTTAAGATAATCCAATGTTGAACTTATGGCTTCATCTGTCTTGACAAGAATGTACGCACAAAATTCAGCTAATTCTCCAGGAGTAAAATCTATTTGAGCATTAACTTTGAATGTCTTCGACCGTTCTGCGTAAGATACTTTTGGTTGACCGCCTTCTGGAAGAAATATTCCTTCTTCGGGCATTGGGTCTAGAAATATTTGCTCTCCCGATGGTGTTTCTACGATTACATGAAGAGCTTTCCATTTTATAACTAATTCATTCCCATTAAGGCAATCTTTGTGACCAACAATACCTCGGCGATGAGTTAAACAATGACGTGCCTGATTAATGCTTAATAAATAATCAGGATCTTTTACAATCACTTTACAGGCCTCTTTAAGTTTCTCAAGCTTATTCTTAAGTCCAAATTTTTGAAATTTGAGACTATCACTTTTTATTTTTTTTTCTGAGAAATCGTGACTTATTGTAGAAGCTAATAAACAAGCGAGATGTATCTCATCTAAAAATACTCCAAACGTTTCGATGAGTTCACGTAGACCATTACCAACAATCCAACGACCAAATTCAGTCTTATAATTATTTATAGTTTGTTTATCATCGGTTTGTTTTACTAACTCGATATTTGTAAGTTTAGCTAGTTCATAATTATTAAAGTCCGGATTATTCGCAGCATTGATGCCTAGACCCATAAACACCGCTGTTCGACGTATACCTGTGTATGCTATTTTCCTTATTTTAGATAAATTTACTGTAATATCTGTCAATTGAACACTCTTATCATTTATATATTTATAATATATCTATTGGTAAAGACAGCACCTAATAATAGTTACAATATCAATAAACACCTTTTCATATGCTCCTATTATAACAAAAAAAGGCGCTTTTACGCGCCTCTCTCTAATTGCTAACCGCCAATTGCTAATTGCTATCTAATACCAATCCTGAAACAGGTCAAGCCATCACCAAACACTTTGTCATTCCGGCGAAGGCCGGAATCCAACCACCCCTTCCCTAACCTGGATTCCGTATCAAGTACGGAATGACACCCCGCACATAACCAAAAAGAGGCGCTTTTACGCGCCTCTCTCTAATCACTAACTGCTAACTGCTAATTGCTATCTAATACCAACCCTGAAACAGGTCAAGCCCTCCGTTAAAGAATATTCGCTCTTTCTGTGCTATGATATAGGCAGAGGTGACTAAGATGAAATACACCGTCATCATTGAAAAAGGGCGGGAATCGGGCTACGTGGCTTACGCCCCGGCCCTGAAAGGGTGCGTATCACAGGGTAAGACAAAAGGCGAAGCTCAAAAGAACCTCAAAGAGGCCATGGAGGCCTATGTTGAAGCCATCA
>CAYVPT010000288.1:0-3549 GCA_964453865.1 uncultured Dehalococcoidaceae bacterium | reverse complement strand
AACGAATGTTTTAAGCTTCAACTTTTAACTTTCTAGTTGTTTTCGTATAATGACGGCAGGAGATGATGATGCCCCCGGAGCAGAACATCTACATCGGCACTTCCGGCTGGTCTTACCCCAAGGGCGAGGGCACCTGGAAGGGCCATTTTTACCCTGCCGGCAGGATAAACGAGCTGGAGTATTACAGCCAGTATTTCAACACGGTGGAAATCAACAGCTCTTTTTACCGCCCGCCCGACCCTGGCTATGTTTACAACTGGGCGAAGCGCGTCCCGCCGGGCTTCCGCTTCGCGGTAAAACTGTGGCAGAAGTTCACCCACCCTAAAATGTATAAAGAAGCCACCGGAGAAACGGCGGAAATATCGCCGCAGGACGTCGATATTTTCAACCGCAGCCTCGAGCCGCTGATAAAGTACAACAAGCTCGGGGCGTTGCTGGCGCAGTTCCCGCCCAGCTTTAAGAACGACGATTACGGGCGGCAGATAATCATGGCGTTGAAGCGAACCTTCGGGCAGTACCCGCTGGCTGTGGAGCTAAGGCACCGAAGCTGGAGCGACGATGCCGGGACGGAGAAACTGCTAAGAGATAATGACATCGCCTGGGTGCAGATAGATGAGCCGAAGTTCGCCACCTCGGTAGCCCAGGAAGTGCCGCTGACGGCGGAGATGGCCTACTTCCGCTTTCACGGCCGAAACGCCAAAGACTGGTGGACGGGCGATAGCGAAACGCGTTACCGTTATCTCTATTCCCCGGAGGAAATCGGGGAGCTGTCGGCGAGAGTAAAAAGGGCCGCAGCCGGCACCAAAATGCTCTTCGCTTTCTTCAACAACCACTGGAAGGCTTACGCCCCCCGCAACGCCAACGATATGAAGAAAGCCTTGCAGATGTCATTCCAGGATATACCGGTGCACCAGGAGATGCTGACGGAAAAGAATGATGAAAATGAATCGAAATAAAAATTATCACATCATGGCGAGAAGCATTAGCGACGTGGCAATCTCGATTATTGGTCTGGTACGGACTAAGGGATTGCCACGACCCGCCTGCGGCGGGTCTCGCAATGACGAACTAACGGAGCGGGGTAAAACGTGCTTGATGAACTGACGGTCAGGGACTTCGGCATCATCGAGGAGATTAGCTGGAAGCTCGCCGGGGGGCTGAACGTGATTACCGGCGAGACCGGTGCCGGCAAGTCGCTGGTGGTTGACGCCGTGGAGGCCCTGCTCTCCGGCCAGGTCAAAGAAGAGGATATCCGCCATGGCTCGGAGGAGGCGAAGGTCGAGGGCGTGTTCCTGGTAAATCAAGGCGAGGGGGCCACCTCGCTGCGCAGGCTGCTGGCGGAGAAAGGGCTGGCCTCCGGCGGCGATGACCTGGTCATCACCTGCGATTTCCGGCGGCAGGGGCGCACCACGCCGCGGGTGAACCGCCACACGGTGCCGCGGTCACTGCTCCAGGACATCGGCAATGCTTTAGTGGACATCCACGGCCAGAGCGAGCACATTTCGTTGCTACGGCGCAGCCAGCACCTGGACTTCCTCGACGCCTATGCGCACACGCTGGAGATGAGGCACAGTTTCGGGTCCCAAGTGGCGGCCCTGCACCAGATGGAGCGCGAAATAAAGTCGCTGACCCGCAGTGAGCAGGAGATAGCCCGGCAGGTTGAGCTACTTAATTTCCAGATTGTAGAAATCAGCCGTTCCAGTCTGCGGGAGGGCGAAGACCGCGAGCTGGAGCAGGAACTGACCCTCCTGACCTCGGCGGAAAAACTCAAAGCGGCAGCCTACGAAATCTACCGTATTATCTACGGGGAGGAAAGCGCCGCCGCGCCGGCGTCCGCCGTGGACAGGCTCGGCGAAGCCCTGGCGGCACTGCGGCCGGTGACGGAGACCGACCCTTCGATGCAGAAACAACTCGGTTATCTCGAAGAGACCGTGCACGGGCTCGAAGAAATGGCCCGCGATATCCGTGCCTACGGGGAAAACCTTAATTACGACCCGCAGCGGCTCGCAGAAGTGCAGGAAAGGCTGGAGCTTATCCGCAGCCTTGCCCGCAAGTACGGCGGCTCCATCGGCGGCGTCCTGGCCTACCTGGAAAAGGCCGGGGCGGAACTCAACGGGATTACCGGCTCCAGCGAGCGCCGCGTTCAGCTGGAAAAAGAGAAAGAGCAACTTAAAAAGGAGATGGGTGAGCTGGCCTCGCAGCTCTCGAGACAGCGTACCCGGGCGGCACAGAAACTGGCCGCCGCGGTGAAAAAAGAGCTGGTCGATTTAAGCATGGCGCGGGTGGACTTTGCCGTGGTGGTGAGGCAGGAAACGTCGCCCGAAGGCATCCCGCTGCCTGACGGTAAAAACTGCCGTTTCAGCACCAGCGGTATCGACGAGGTCTTCTTCGAGGCTTCCACCAATCCGGGCGAACCGCGTAAGCCGCTGGACAAAATCGCCTCCACCGGCGAGATATCGCGCTTTCTGCTGGCCATGAAGAGTGCCCTGGCGGACGCGGACACGGTACCGGTGCTTATCTTCGACGAGATAGACATCGGTATCGGCGGGCGTGGCGGCGAAGTCATCGGCCGCAAGCTCTGGCACCTGGCGCGGAGTCACCAGGTCATCTGCGTGACCCACCTGCCGCAGATTGCCGCCTTCGCCGATGCGCATTACAGCGTCAGCAAACACACGGCCGGGGGGCGCACGACCAGCGCCATCGAAGCCCTGCGCGGCGAGGCGCGGTACAAGGAACTGGCCGTCATGCTCGGCGGACCGCGCTACACGGCCAACGCCCTCACCGCCGCCCGGGAGCTCATCGATGAAGCGGAGACCTGGAAAACCGATATAACCAAGCGTTAAAGAATCATTTGCCCCCCAAATTTGTAGAACGAAATCACTTCTTTGGCTAGACCCGGAGGTCAATAATGAAGAACAGAGAACAGCGAAAGATACTGGACTTATGGCCGGTGATGAACGATGATTTTAAAAAATTCATGTCCGACCGGCCCGGCTGGCTGATTGCCACGCTGGAGAATGCCCGGAACAAGAAAGGGAACAAAGGCTGGCAGGATGTGGAGAGGGTAATTCAAATTCTCCAGTTCCTCAAGGACACCGAGATAGAATATTACTAGGCGGTGAACCCTTCACCCCTTGTCAAGTACGGGGCAGGCTCTTAATCTTCTCCTCCAGGGAAAGTGAGTTAATCACCGTTCACCCTTCCACCTTTACCTCACCGGGTTTACCGCTGCTTGAGGGATGACCCGCCGCTGGTATCGAGGCTTGGGATATTGAAGTTATCACTTTAACGCTTTCCTGCCCGTGACTTCCTGGCGGGTGTACCAGGTCACGACCGCGTTAACGACATCGTCCGGGGCATCAAAGACCCGCAGCAGGTCGAAGTCTTCTTCGGAAATGGCACCGGCGGCCAGCATGGTGCCCTTAAGCCACTCCAGAAAACCGCCCCAGTACTCGCTGCCGAAGAGTATCACCGGGAAGGGCTTTATCTTCTGTGTCTGTATCAGGGTCAGCACCTCGGTCAGCTCGTCCAGGGTGCCCAGGCCGCCGG
>CAYVPT010000287.1:0-3567 GCA_964453865.1 uncultured Dehalococcoidaceae bacterium | reverse complement strand
GCCAGGCCGCCTTTTGCCTGCCCTATCCAGGCACGCGATGTCTCGTAAGCTTCTGAGCCGATATTAGTATTGGCAATAAAGGCACTCATCAGCATAAAGAGGGGAATTACCGCAAAGGTATAGTCTGTTACCCTTTCGAAGCTAAGTATCGCTATGCTGGAAAGAGCTGGCTGGAGGCCCATAATCAAGACAAGACCAATAAAGCCAGAAATGATGATAGCGAAGCTGACATGCACGCTCAGCAGGACAAGGACAATCATCAAGCCAAAACCGAGTAGTCCCGCTTCAGCCGGGGTCACTTGCCTTTCACCTTGGTTAAAGAATGTACCAGGTCAAAGAGAAGAACCAGAGCCAGCATTCCGGTGCCAACTGCCAGGACAAGAACAAAGGGGTAGAGGGGGATATGCAGAGTGTCGGTGGCGTTACCCCTGGTGAGGGATAAATAATATTGCGCATACACTACGCATCGCCAGCACAACAAAGAGAATGCGGCAAATCCGAGAAAATTGGCTAAAACTGTTAATATCGCCTGAGCTTTATCAGGGAAAAAATGAAGCAAGAAATCGACTCTAATATGCCCTTTTCTTACCTGGCAGTAACCCAACCCCAGGCTACCGGCAGCGACTAACAAAAAACCCACAAGTTCCCAGGTTCCTTTTATCGGTTTGCTGAAAATATACCTGCCGCAGACATCAGCAACGGTGAGCATCATCATTCCGACGAGGGCAACCGACGCTACATAAGCCATTATCCTGTTCGTCGAGTGTACCTCAGACTCAATCTTTGAGGCTATTTTCGTGAATTTTTGCCGCAATATCATCCCATACCTCAACTCTTTACACTCTGGAAATAAGCCAGTGGGCTCTGGCACAACTTCAGCGAGGGTGGGGCTAAGCGATAACTATCTCAAAGCCCCACCCGTTTCCCTGACCAAGAATTAACCACCTTTAGCGTGTTGCGTATATGGCGTCCTTCCATTTATTGAGTATCTTATCTATATCCTTCACATCCTTATTGATTTCTAGATATTCATCCCAAATTGCCGCAAATGCCCCTTCCCATTGCGCTATCTCTGCTGCGGTCGGCGTTATTATCGATATACCGGTATCCGCCCATAGTTGCCGGGCTTGCGGTATTTGCCCGGTAACGAAATCCCTATTTGCCTGTTCAGCTTCAGCAGCTACCTCCATGATTATCTTCTGGTCCTTGGATGATATCTTGTCCCAAACGTCCATATTCATAACCACCGGTAGCTGACCTCCACCTAAGCTATAATCCAAGACGTAATCTACCAGTTCTTGGAGTTGCCAGTCGAGGGCCGCACCCCAGGCTACGGTGGTGACGTCAATAACTCCCGTTTGCAGCTGTTCGTACATCATTGGTGGTATGGTAAACACCGGTGCACCACTCAGATACTCCACTAAATCCTGCCTGTAAGCATCGCAACCCACTTTCAGACCTTTGATACCTGAAGGAGTACGAATTGGCGCACCCTTCCCCATTAATACGGCGCTGGTATAGGTATTGCTGTAGAGCAATTTGAAACCCTCAAGCTCCGCGGCGGCTGCCGGGTATTTGTCAATGATGGCCCTGAGTGTATCTGTCTCATCCTCCAGCAGTTGTTCTGTATGGGGAAAGAAGTCCAGACCGGGGAGACCGGTAAAGCTAAGTATCGGAAAGGCGTTCAGGTTAGATCCGATGGATAATACATATGCGTCAGCAACTCCCGCCTGGAGACTTTCCAGGGAGCTGGCCTGGGTGCTCAGAGTGCCGGAGGGGTAGGTTTCCACCGTCACCCGGCCCTCCGTCCTGGCTGTAACCTCCTTAGCAAAGAACTCTGCTGGAACGCCGAGACCCGTGGGTGGCGGTGTATCATAACCTAACTTAATCGTCATCGGTTTTGTTTCACCTCCACCGCAGCTACCGAGGAACAATCCGCTGACCAAGATAATCATAAACGAGATAATGAATAATTTTTTCATTTTAAGTTCTCCTTTCTAACGTTTTTAATAATTATATACAAGTTTCTTTTACAGTTTTTTACAATTCACCTCCTTTCTTTAGGTGGACGGGGAACTTTGTGATAAAAACAGAGTGCAGATAGCCACATGATTTGGCGTTACCAGTACCCTTTTATTCGCACTTTATCCAATCAAACCCCACCAAAATACTTAATATTGAAGGTTCAATACATATCAATATTTATAATAAAATATTTCATACAGTTTACTCTCAGCTTGAAGCCCTGTCAATATTGACTTGCCTGCATCACCCGGTATCCCTTGGGAAGCTGTTAATGAAGGTGGTCATAGCCACAATACCGGGGGGGCTATGAGTGGCTTTTCTACCCAGGGCCCGGGGCAACCAGGTGGTTGGTCAACCCCACTTAATAAAGCCTTTGTCTTAAGGGAAGATAAAAAAATGACGGTGTATTCATTAATGATCTTGTAGGTAACTACTTCGCTGATGCCGATTTCTCTCTTGTACTTACGCCACCACGTTCTGAGGTCTTAGAAACAAAGAAAACCTTAGAATACCTGATGAAACTTCCAATCTCACGTTTATATTTAGGTCATTTCGGTTTCACGCAAGATCCAAAATACGTCATGCAACGAACCCTTGAGGGAATAGAACGAATAATGGGCATAGCAGCGGGGTGTGTCAAAGAAGGAAAACTCGATGAAATTGAAAAGAGGGTGCTGGAAAGTAAAATGCCGGAACTTGAAAAATTAAAAAAGACGAGGGGTAACGCCCTGTATGAGTATACGAAAAATGAACTTGTAACACACCATTCAACGTATTTTGCGCAATATTATCTGGAACGATTCCATAATAAGAGTTAGTTACAGTTATCAATAGATTACTTCCCATCAAAGAAGGTATAATACTGAGAACTGAGTATATTATTATTATAAAGGTCCCCTTTTCTGGTGTCAGAGAATACTCAGTTAACTAAGGGTGTTTACCCGATACGGAGGATTTATAATGGCTGAACAGGTGTTTATTCAGTGTACCGTCGGTGGGCCGGTTCGTGTCTACGTAAAAGACGGTAAAATAGTCCGGATGCGACCAATCATATTTGATGACAGTGTAGATGCCCCGTCCTGGGTTATCGATGCCAGAGGTAGGAATTTTTCCCCGCCTCGTAAGACTACTCTCCAAAGCTATATTATCCCTGAGCGAACCAGAGTATATGCGGAAAACAGGATTAAGTATCCATATAAGAGAAAGAACTTCAACCCGAGTGGAGAAAGACATCCGGAGTTGAGAGGCAAGGATGAATACGTACGTATATCATGGGATGAAGCCTTAGATATTATTACCGGTGAAATCAAGCGAATCAGGGAGGACTATGGCCCCGCGGCGATTACCGGTATGACATCTTCCCATCACAATTGGGGTTTCCTGCACTATAAGCTGGGACCCTTTGGCCGTTTCTTTAATATCCTCGGTTATACCACATTGCAGGATAATCCTGATAGCTGGGAAGGCTGGCAATGGGGAGCCGTGCATACCTGGGGTTACTGGTGGAGATTAGGGCATTGTGAGCAGTCCGAGCTCCTGCAG
>CAYVPT010000286.1:0-3605 GCA_964453865.1 uncultured Dehalococcoidaceae bacterium | reverse complement strand
AATCAGGGAAATGATGGGGGCGATGCCCATCGAGCAATACCCGGACTCCCAGGCCGCCGAACTCAGAGAGCGGCTATCAGAAAGACTGGGGATACCGGCGGAGAATATCCTGGCAGGGAATGGCACCACCGAGCTGATAAGACTCATTACCCTGGCTTACTTTCGCCGGAATGACTCCACTATTATTCTGGAGCCGACCTACGGCGAGTACGAAATAGCCGGTCGTATTGCCGGGGCGCGGACCCTC
The DNA here is from genome assembly GCA_964453865.1 of uncultured Dehalococcoidaceae bacterium. Classification (GTDB taxonomy): domain Bacteria; phylum Chloroflexota; class Dehalococcoidia; order Dehalococcoidales; family RBG-16-60-22; genus CAYVPT01. Next base: position 3,358 of record CAYVPT010000286.1, on the reverse strand, counting down.
AGATACCGCGCCACCGGGGCAAGCAACTTTACACCGAAAATCGAAGAGGTCGTCAACCTTATCAAGCAGCGCCAGCCGCGCGCGGTCTTTATCTGCAATCCGAATAATCCCACCGGAAAATACCTCTCGCGGCGTGATATCGAAAAAGTTATGGATAACCTGCGGGACGGACTGCTTATCATGGACGAGGCATATATCGACTTTGTCGCGGCGGCCTGGAACTCGCTCGACCTCACCGGGCGGGGCAACGCGGTCATCCTGCGCTCCATGACCAAGGACTACGGTCTGCCCGGACTCCGCCTCGGCTATGCCGTCGCCAGCCGGGAAATCATCGCTAGCCTGCGCACCGTTCTATCGCCCTGGAACGTCAATACCATCGCCCAGGGCGTCGGCACCGCCGTCCTGAAACAAGATGAATACCTGAAGGAGACTCTCCGAAAAGTGCAGGACGCCAAACACTTTCTGATGGAGGAACTCGACCGGCTGGGCTTCGGGGCCATCCCCTCGGACGTCCACTATTTCCTGGTAAAGGTGAGCAACGCCACGGAGTACTGGCACTCTCTCCTGAAAAAGGGCATCCTGGTGCGCGATTGCACCTCTTTCGGTCTCAAGGAATATATCCGCATCTCGCCGCGCACTTTGCCCGAGTGTGAAAAATTCATAAAAGCTCTCGTAAGTATTTTACACTCAAGTGGAGAGGGAGCTTGAGATGATATGAAAAGCCGATACGTATATAATTAACACTTAGTTAGGAGAGATAATGGAGTTGCTTAACCGCACCGTAGAGAAGATAAAGCCTCTGGATAAAGCGGCGATGGCGGAGGCCCGCGCCCGCCAGGATACGCTGACCAAGCCCGCGGGCAGCCTGGGCAGGCTGGAGGAACTGTCCGTCCAACTGGTCGGCATCCAGGGTAAAACCAGGCCGAGTCTGGAAAAGAAAGCCATGATTACCATGGCCGCCGACCACGGAGTGGTCGACGAAAAGTTAGGCAACTGGCCCCGCGAGGTCACCGCGCAGATGGTCCAAAATTTCCTGAGGGGCGGGGCCGGCATCAACGTGCTGGCGCGCCAGGTCGGAGCCAGGATTATCTTCGTGGATATGGGGGTAGCCAGCGACATCAGGCCGGACCCGCAGCTTATCGTCAGGAAAATAGACTACGGCACACAAAACATGTGCCTCGGCCCGGCCATGACACCGGAACAGGCCGTCAAGACCATAGAAACCGGCATTAAAATCGTCAGCGACGAGGTAAATAAAGGTCTCGATATTGTCGGCACCGGCGATATGGGCATCGGCAATACTACCGCCAGCAGCGCTATCTTCGCGGCCATTTCCGGCAAGGCGGTCGAAGAAGTCACCGGCCGCGGGACGGGACTTTCCGACGAACAGCTTTCCTATAAAGTGACTGTCATCAAGCGTGCCCTGGCGGTCAATAAACCCGAACCTTCCAAGCCCCTGGAAATTCTGGGGAAAGTCGGCGGCTTTGAAATCGGGGGCCTGGCCGGGGTCATGCTGGGGGCGGCGGCCCAACGCATCCCGGTGGTCATCGACGGCTTTATCTCCGGAGCAGCTGCCTTTATCGCCACGGCGCTGGCGCCACGACTCAAAGACTACATCATCGCCGCCCACGTCTCGGCGGAATCCGGGCATGCCGCCATGCTTGAATACATGGGGTTCAAACCGCTACTGAATCTCGAAATGCGACTCGGCGAAGGCACCGGCGCAGCCTTAGGCATATTCATTGCCGAGGCGGCCGCCAGGACGCTCAACGAGATGGCCACCTTCGCCGAGGCCGGCGTTGTAGAGGGGGAATAGAGAAAACGTTGAGCTTTTTAACCGCCTTACAGTTTCTAACGAGCCTACCGGTACCCATCAAGCGTGAACTCAGCCCGGAGAAGATAGGACGCGCCACGGCCTATTTCCCGGTGGTGGGACTTATCATCGGGCTTGTTCTGGCCGCCCTGAACTGGCTGTTAATTCATATCCTGCCCGCGGGAGTGGTCAACGCCCTGCTCATTGCGGCACTGGTGATTCTCACCGGGGCGCTGCACCTCGACGGCCTGGCGGATACCTGCGACGGCATCGCCGGCCATAAGACGGTTGAAGAGAGATGGCGGGTAATGCGTGACAGTCGGACGGGGGCTTTCGGGGTGATAGGTATCGTCCTCCTGCTGCTGGTGAAATATGTATCCTTAAATAACGTTCCAACAGATTTCATGAACGCCACGCTGATTTTTATGCCGGTGGTCAGCCGCTGGGCGATGGTCTACGCCATTTTCACTTTCCGTTATGCCCGGCCATCGGGGCTGGGGACAGCCTATAAGGCTGCCACGCGCTGGCCGCAGTATATTACGGCTACATTCATTACGTTTGTTGTAGCGGCCGCCCTGTTTCCTTTCTTCTCACTAATGGGATTTATGCTCATCGTCGTTATCTGGGTCGTCGCCACGCTGCTGGCTATATATTTCAAATACAAGTTCGCCGGGCTAACTGGAGACACCTACGGGGCTATCAACGAAGTGGCCGAGATAATGGTGCCGATATTCGTTATCATCATTTTTCATATAGGTCTGGCGCACAGGATGTAATATGAATTCCAGAGCTAGAACCATTATGGTACAGGGGACAGCCTCTTCGGCGGGGAAGAGTATTATCGTAGCCGCTTTATGCCGTATTTTCAAACAGGACGGCTATAGAGTCGCCCCGTTCAAAGCCCAGAACATGGCGCTCAACTCCTTCGTTACCGCTGAGGGTGGGGAAATAGGGCGGGCGCAGGTGGTACAGGCGGAGGCCGCCGGTATCGCCCCCACCGTGGACATGAACCCGGTGCTCCTCAAGCCGACTACGGACACCGGCTGCCAGGTTATCATGCTGGGCAAGGTTGTCCGGAACATCGCCGCCGGCGACTACTACAAATACACCCCCACCCTGCTGGAAACGGTAACGGCGGCCCTGGAACGCCTCCGCTCCCGGTACGATATCGTCGTCATCGAAGGGGCCGGCAGCCCGGCGGAAATCAATCTCAAAGACCGGGAAATCGTCAATATGCGGATAGCTAAAACATCCGACTCTCCCGTGCTCCTGGTCGGCGATATCGACCGCGGCGGCGTCTTCGCCTCGCTGGTGGGCACGCTGGAACTGCTGGACGAAGACGAAAGGGACATTGTGAAGGGATTTATAATCAACAAGTTCCGCGGCGATGTCACGCTGCTGGAACCGGCCATCGACTTCCTGGAAAAGCGTACCGGCAAGCCCGTGCTGGGTGTGGTACCGTACTTCCAGGATATCCGCATCGCCCAGGAGGACTCGGTCTATCTTGACGAGAGGGAAAACGGCCAGGCCACAGGCGACCTGGAC
>CAYVPT010000285.1:0-3614 GCA_964453865.1 uncultured Dehalococcoidaceae bacterium | reverse complement strand
CTTTGGAATACCTGAAAAGGGGCGGACGCATCGGCAAGGCGAAGGCTCTGATGGGTTCCATGCTGAAGGTTAATCCCATCATCGGTATCAAGGATGGTGAGACCTTTCCTATCCGGAACGAACGCTCTCGGACGAAAGCGATGGAATACCTGTACCAGTACGTTATGAGTTATTCACATATCGAGGAATTGGCGATAGAGGATGCTACCACTCCAGATGAGGCCGATACGCTGGTGGAGCGTCTCAGCGTTAAGTTCCCCAGGGAACGTATCTACCGTTCCAAGGTAAGCCCGGTAATCGGCGCCAACGTAGGCCCCAGCGTTATCGGTGTGGCCGTCCTCGGTGATAAGTAAATCGATAGGAGTTGCCTGCCAGGTAGGATTTCATGGTAGTAAAGATAGTTACCGATAGCGTTTCCGATATCCCTCCTCAAATAGTCGATGAGCTGGGTATTACCGTCGTTCCGGTGCTGGTGCGTTTCGGAGAAGAGACGTACCGTGACGGCATCGATATCACCACCGACGAATTCTACGAAAAGTTGGTTGGCAGCAAGGTAATGCCGACTACTTCGGTGCCTTCGCTGGACCTGTTTGCCAGGACCTATGCCAAGCTTGCCGAGGAAACGGATGAAATCCTGGTTATCATGCTCAGTTCCAAGCTCAGCGGACTTTACAACGCTGCTGTGCAGAGCGCTGAACTCATGGAAGGGGGATGTCGTATCGAGGTGGTCGATTCTCAATGTGCCGTCATGGCGCAGGGATTTGTGGTTATCAAAGCGGCACAGGCGGCCTATGACGGCGCCAGCCTTGATGAAATACTGGAGATAGTCCGTCAGAACCTTCCCCGTATTGAGATACGCGCCGCGTTTGATACCCTGGAATACCTGAAAAGGGGCGGGCGCATCGGCAGGGCGGCGGCTTTAATGGGGTCGATGCTCAAGGTAAATCCTATCATCACTATAAAAGACGGCGTGGTTGAGCCGGCCGGGAGAGCGCGTTCCCGCTCGAAAGCTATAGACATGCTCTACGATTTCGCCGCAAGCTATTCTAATATCGAAGAGCTGGCCGTTGAAGGTGCTGCCTGCCCGGAGGACGTCGACCATCTGGTCAAGCGCCTCGGCGCGATATTCCCCGAAGAACGTATCTACCGTTCCCGTACGACTCCGGTCATCGGCACGCATACCGGACCGGGACTTATTCTCGTGGCCGTAATGGGGGACAAATAGGGCTTTCATAGCCACCCCGCCCCCCTCGTTGATATCTTTTCCCACCTTGGCCGCCCTCGTATCATTCACTGCCTATCCCGTAAATGATAAACCCTCTCCCTTGATGGGAGAGGGCAGGGTGAGGGTGATACATAAATTCCCCCTTCCCTTAATCAATTCATAAGGGAAGGGGGATTAAGGGGGATAGGTTCACCTGAAAATATAGAGGCTGAGGTACGGTTATACTTTTCTCGGTTAATTTGTCTATAATGTGGCGGGGAAGCTTTATTTATGAACGACGATTCTTTGCGAAAAATCCTCGACCTTGAAAAGCAAAAAGGCTATACCGATACCGCGGTCTTCGGTGGACTGGAAAAATTCCTGAAAAACTGGTCGGCTCAAGCTGTGGAATCGGCAGGCAGCCCCCGACGGCTGCAGCGTTTCCGGAAGCTTTTCCAGGCAAGTTATACCTCGATGGACCCGGAAAAGCGGCAGGCCTGGGTGAAAGATGTCCTGGTCTTTCTCGACGAAATGGCGGGTAAGCAGGATATAGCCGCTAAACCGACTGTCAGTAAGTCGACCCCCCGTGCCAGGAAGTCCTCCCCGAAAACTAAAAAACCTGCGGTTCCGGCAGATGTTCACGTCCTCGATATGCCGGTTACCGTCGTCAAAGGCATCAGTACCGCACTGGCGGCGAAGTTCGGTAAACTCGGTGTTAAGAAGGTACGCGACCTCCTCTACTTTTTCCCCCACCGCCACCTCGATTACAGCCAGTTGAAATTCATCTCCCAACTCACCGAGGGTGAGGAGCAGACCATCGTGGCCAACGTCTGGCAGGCGCAGGAGACCCGCCCGGGCGGACGGCGTAGCGCCGAGGCTATCGTCGGCGATGAAACGGGCAATATCCGGGTGGTCTGGTTCAACCAGCCGTACCTGGCCAGGACGCTGAACACCAACGCCCGTATCATGCTCAGCGGTCGCGTCAGCCTGTTCAAGGGCCGTCACGTCTTTCTTTCCCCGGAATGGGAGTTTATGGAAGGCCAGGACCTGGTACATACCGCCCGGCTGGTGCCGGTCTACCCGCTGACCCAGGGACTGCGGCCGCGGCAGGTCAGGAAGCTGATGAAGGAGGCGGTCGACCGTTTTGCCGGGCAGGTGCCTGAATTTCTGCCGTCGGAGTTACGCCGGCGCCTAAAACTCCTGGGATTGCCGGCGGCTATCAGCCAGGCGCATTACCCGGATGATGCATCAACCAAGGACAGAGCCAGGGTAAGGCTGGCTTTCGACGAACTGTTCCTTCTCCAGCTGGGCGTCATGAGCAAGAAGCGGGACTGGCAGGAGGGCAAGCCGGGCAGTTCGTTCGATACTGAACAGCCGTTAATCGATGATTTTCTAAAATCGCTCCCCTTTACCCTGACCGCCGCCCAGGATAAGGTAATCAAGGAAATCATGGCCGACCTGCGGAAATCGCAGCCGATGAGCCGGCTGTTGCAGGGGGAGGTGGGCAGCGGCAAGACGGTGGTGGCCACGGCGGCTTTGCTGGCGGCGGCGTCCAACGGCTTTCAGGCGGCTTTTATGGCGCCCACGGAAATCCTGGCTGAGCAGCATTTCGCTACCATAGGCGGACTTCTCTCCAAGCTGGGCAGCGAGGAAGGAAATGGATATCTTAAAAGCTATACGGGTATTTTACCACGCCCCCTTAAAGTGGCCCTGCTCATCGGCGATATCCGGCAGTCCGGTAAAAAGGAGATTCGACAGCAGGTGCAGTCGGGAGAAATCGATATCGTCATCGGCACCCACGCCATCGTTCAGAAGGGCGTAGACTTTCATAAGCTGGGGCTGGCGGTGGTGGACGAGCAGCACCGCTTCGGCGTGGAGCAGCGTTCGGCTTTACGAGAGAAGGGGTTCAGTCCCCACATGCTGGTGATGACGGCCACGCCCATTCCGAGGACGCTGGCACTAACGCTTTACGGCGACCTCGACCTCTCGGTGATTGATGAATTGCCGCCGGGCCGCCAGACGGTAAAGACAAAGTGGCTTAAGCCTGAACAGCGCGAGAGTGCTTATGCCTTCGTGAGAAAGCAGGTGGCGGAAGGCCGTCAGACTTTCATTCTCTGCCCTCTGATTGAAGAGTCGGAGGCTATCGCCGCCCAGGCGGCGGTCGTTGAATACGAACGCCTGTCCCGGGAGGTCTTTCCCGATTTAAAGCTGGGACTGCTCCACGGTCGGCTGTCTTCGAAGGATAAAGACGCCGTCATGGAAAGTTTCCGCGCCGGTAAGCTGGATATACTGGTCTCGACGCCGGTCATCGAGGTCGGCATCGATATTCCCAATGCCACCGTCATGCTGATAGAGAGCGCCGACCGCTTCGGGCTTTCCCAGTTGCACCAGTTCCGCGGTCGAGTAGGGC
>CAYVPT010000284.1:0-3615 GCA_964453865.1 uncultured Dehalococcoidaceae bacterium | reverse complement strand
GCGGCGTCTACTACACCCCAGAGCCGGTTGTCAGCTATATCGTGCGCTCCATCGACCACCTGTTGAAGACTCGCTTCGATAAACCGCATGGTCTTAACGATGAGAACACTCTCATTCTTGACCCGGCCACCGGCACGGCGACATTCCTGTATATGGTTATTAATGAAATTCACCAGGCTTTCACCGGGCAGGAGGGAATGTGGAACGACTACGTAGCTGAAAAGCTGCTGAAACGTCTTTTCGGGTTTGAGCTGTTGATGGCACCTTATGCCGTGGCTCATCTCAAACTGGGGCTTTTACTCCAAGAAACCGGTTATAAATTTCATAGCGATGAAAGGTTGGGTGTCTACCTGACCAACACGCTGGATGAAGCTATTAAACATTCGGAGACTCTCTTTGCTCAGTGGATAAGCGACGAAGCTAACGCCGCTGCCGAAATTAAAAAAGAAAAGCCTATCATGGTAGTGCTAGGCAATCCACCGTATTCCGGGCATTCGGCCAATAAAGGAAATTGGGCGAAAGAACTGGTAGAACGATACAAGACGGTTGATAGTAAGCCACTAGGAGAGAAAAATCCCAAGTGGTTACAGGATGACTATGTGAAATTCCTTGCCTTTGGGCAGTGGCGTATTGAGCGCACCGGACAGGGTGTTCTTGGCTTTATCACCAATCACTCTTATCTGGACAATCCGACCTTTCGTGGTATGCGCCAGTCCCTCATGAACACTTTTACGGATATTTATATTCTTAACCTGCATGGCAATTCCAAGAAAAAAGAGGTTTCCCCAGACGGTAGTAAGGATGAAAACGTTTTTGATATTCAGCAAGGAGTAGCTATTTGCCTGCTGGTAAAAGAGCCGGATAAGACAGAATCAGCCAGGGTACATTATTCCGAGTTATGGGGTGTGCGGGAGGGTAAATACCAAGTATTATCTGAGATCAGTGTTAATGACACCGATTGGGATGAACTTGAACCCCATAGCCCGTTTTACCTTTTTGTACCTATGGACGAAGCCGAAGCTGAGGAATATGAAAAGGGCTGGAAAGTAACAGATGTTTTCCCTAAATGGGTTCTCGGTATTCAAACACATAGAGACAAATTGACAGTTTCCTTTAACCCACAGGGTATTCAACAAAATATTTCCACTTTTTGTAATGCCGATAAATCAGACGATGAAATTAAAGGCTATTTTTCTATTGGTGACACTGGTAGTTGGAAACTATCGGCGGCTCGTGCGTTGCTACAGAAACAGCAGTTCGATACCGAGGCTATTAAAGATTACGCTTATCGTCCTTTTGATATAAGAAGTGTTTACTATTCCCCAGTAATAGTAGACAGGATGAGAGTCGAAGTTATGAGAGAATTCCTCGGTGGAGCAAACCTTGCTTTGTGCGCAATGAGACAGACACATGCTCCAAATTGGGGACATATTTTTGTGACTGAATTACTGACTGATGCATTTATTAATGAAATTAAAGACGGAAGTTCAGTCTTTCCCCTCTATCTCTATCCCAATGAAGGTGAAATGCAGCTATTTACAGGACGCCATCCCAACCTGAACCCGGAGTTCATTAAAGCTATTTCAGATAAGCTCGGGCTAACGTTCATTGAAGACGGCCGGGGGGATTTGGAACAGACCTTCGGGCCGGAGGATATTTTTAACTACGCCTACGCTGTTTTCCACTCATCTACCTACCGTACCCGCTACGCCGAATTCCTGAAGATAGATTTCCCACGCCTTCCCCTTACCTCAGACAAGACTCTTTTCAAAGCATTGGCAGAAAAGGGGGCCGAATTAGTATCTCTGCATCTTATGGAATCTTCAACACTGAATAAGCCTATTACTAAATACCCGATTAATGGCTCCAACGAAGTTGAGAAGCTAAGCTACGATGACAATAACCAGCGCGTGTACATTAACAAGACGCAGTATTTTGAGGCTATACCACCGGAAATTTGGAATTTCCATATCGGTGGCTACCAGGTCTGCGAGAAATGGTTAAAGGACCGTAAGGGTAGGATACTCACCTATGATGACCGGGTGCATTATCAGAAAATAATCGTAGCCTTGAAAGAGACATCGCAACTGATGGAAGAGATTGACGAATTGATTCCTGGGTGGCCATTGGAGTAAAAACGAAGATGTCATTATGGGAAACCAGGGAACGAGCTATCACCGCTACTGAATCGACATTACTAACCGAATCAGAGGTAATTTATCGAGGGTTTTCTTTACTCGATGAAATGCTAATTGTTTTTCAATCGGAAGATTCAGCATTTTGTAGAGTAACCGGAATTACTTTACTTAAGGCCAAGAATCTTGCTCAGGGGATATTCAGCTTAGCATTGGATGGACTTGCTCAAGAAGCCGGTGCTATTTTACGACCTCTGCTCGAATGCCTTGAGCTCCTAAAATACCTTTATGATAATCCTCAAAGAATTGATGAAGCTCTGGAAGGAAGGCTACCTTTAGCCGGGGAAATAAGTAAGCGTATTCACGGAAAATTTCAGAAACTGCGAAATCACTTAAACCGACATGCTTCACATTATTCCCTAGCACCGGAGTCAATGTCTCATTTGATTGATTCCAATTCAGGGAGTTGGAGAACGACTCAGCGCTTTAATAAAAGCGTGCTTAGGAAAAATATGACAACCTTATTTGCTTTCCAAGTTCAACTACTATTTGAGGCGGCAAACTGCTTGGCTTCTAATGAGCTATTAACGGATTCTCTTGAAGGCCGCTTAAATGAGTTTAAGGAAGAAGGGTATAAAATATTTACAGGCGCACCACCCGGTTAGTTATTGAATTATCTGCGTCTTTTTAAAACCAATAAAGTAACCTGATAATATCCCTTACGGGGCAACAGCGGGCTGCGGAGCATATTGAGAATAAGGCAACTCAGTTAAGAGTGGGTAGTAAAATACAGAAGGATGAATGTATGGAAATCGGAGAATTAGAGGTACTTCTTGATAGTTCTGCCACTGCGGAGGACGTAGCTGCTGTAAAAGAAGCGTTCGATGATGCTGGGTTAGCAGCCACCATTCGCCCCTCCCTCGAACGCAAAGGAATAGGTGATTTTCCATGGGTTGTGATGGTCACGGTCCCGCTCACGGCATTCTTGACAGCATTTGCTACTGCAGCTGGTAAAGACGCGTATCAGAAACTGAAGAAACTTGTGTGCTCAATATGGGACAAACGGACAAAAACCTCCGGCCCGTCCGGTGGTTTCACTATCATAGACAGCGAGTCAAGATCATGGGTATCGCTCGACCCCGATATCCCCAGCGAAGCCTACAGCGCTCTTGCTAAGCTTAATATAAGTTCACTAGCCTTCAGTTTTGTTAAGTACGATAAAGACAAAAAGCAATGGATAATAACTTCACTCTAGTTAAAAACTGAAATACATGAAGGTGGCATTCGCCGGTGGCCTATCTTCTGAAGTTCGTGCCATTACACTTTGGACAAGGTGGAAGGGTGTCTGTAACGTCATCCAGCGTCACCGATTGACCACATTTTGTACAGTAATAGGTGCCCTTCCCGGGTTTTTCACCAGTTGTTGGCATTTTCCTCTCCTTTTTACATAAATTATAACAGACTTTGTCAAATTATTTAC
>CAYVPT010000283.1:0-3621 GCA_964453865.1 uncultured Dehalococcoidaceae bacterium | reverse complement strand
AACGGTACCTAAAGCCAGCCTTTATATCTGGGCTAAAGTACCGGAAGGCTATAACTCCGTAGACTTTACCGCTGACTTGCTGGAGCAGGTGGGAGTGGCGGTCACTCCCGGAGTAGGGTATGGCCGGAGCGGTGAGGGCTACGTACGATTGTCCCTGACCATCCCGGATGCCTCACTCGTCAAGGGGCTGTCGCGGCTTTCCGGCTGGCGCAACACCCGGCGCCTGACCCTAAAAAACAAATCTTGACATAATATCCTGTCAGGGAGAAGTCTATTTCTAGAAACACCATCGTTACCAGAACGGCTCCGGAAAGAGCCCTTTTGCTGGCTGTAACCCGCAAGGGAAGCCGGAACCGACAAATTACAGCTAATTCTCTGAAAGAGCTGGCGGAGCTGGCTGCGTCCGCCGGCGCTGCTGTCGTCGGTAGCATCATCCAGCAGCTCCCGGCGCCATCGCATGACTACTATATCGGCAAGGGGAAGATAGAGGAACTGCTTGCCCTGAAGAACACGAAACCTTACGGCGTTATCATTCTCGATGACGAACTCAGTCCCAATCAGCAGCGAAACCTGGAGGATGCCCTCGACGTTAAAGTAATCGACCGCGCCGCGCTGATTCTGGATATCTTCGCCCGGCGCGCCCGCACCCGCGAGGGGCGTTTACAGGTGGAACTGGCCCAACACCAGTACCTCCTCCCCAGACTGGCCGGACAGTGGAGCCACCTGGAAAGACTCGGCGGCGGTATCGGCACCCGTGGTCCGGGTGAGTCCCAGCTGGAGACAGACCGACGCCTGATACGCCGCAAGATACAGCGTTTACAGGAACAGACCGAGGAGATACGGCGACGCCGCGCCCAGTACCGGCAGCAAAGGCGGAAGAGCCGTATCCCCGTGGTGGCGCTGGTAGGCTATACCAATGCCGGTAAAAGCACAATGTTGAATGCCCTCTGCCAGGCCGATATTTACGCCGACGACAGGCTCTTCGCCACACTGGACCCCACCACCCGGCGCCTGAACCTCCCTGACAATAACACGGTGCTAATTACCGATACCGTCGGCTTTATCCGCAAGCTGCCGCCGACTATTGTCAACGCCTTCCACGCCACCCTGGAAGAGCTTTCCGAAGCCATCCTGCTGCTGCATGTGGTCGACTTGTCTTCGCCGGATGCCGCCGATCAGTGCCAGACAGTGGAGGATATCCTCGGTGAATTGGAAATAGCCGATCTACGCCGCATAACTGTGCTGAACAAAATCGATCTTCTGCTGGATAGCAGTAAAAATTGGGATGAGGACTCGGCTCTGGAGTATTTTTACACGCAGGGATTACCCGCCGATGATAGTACCTTGCATATATCGGCGGTGAAGGGGAGGGGATTGAATAAGCTCCTGGCGACCATAGCCGGGAACCTGAACGTACAAGGGTAGTACTCGCTTTACATAAAATAAATGGAATCACAGCTGGGTTTTCTTTTCGCCATACTCACGGCGGTCAGTTTCGCCATTCCCCAGGTACTCGTCAGGAGAGTCACCTATCAGTCCGGGGAGTCGTTTACGGCGCTAGCCGTCTCTATGCTGGTGGGCACGCCGATTTTCGTGATACTGGTCAGCGCTTTCGGCGAGTGGCACGAATTTTTATCTTTCACGCTTACACAATACTTCTTACTCGCCGCCGCCGGCCTGGTCCACCTGATTATCGCCAGGTTCCTCTTCTTTAACGCCACACAAATTATCGGCGCCAATCCTACGGCGGCCATCACCCGCACGTCGGTGATATTTTCAGTCGTTTTCGGCGTCGTATTCCTTGGAGAGTCCATTACCGGTCTCCAAGTATTTGCCGCCTTGCTTATCATGTTCGGGGCGATACTGACCACTACCGAAATCAGCCGGAACGCCTTCCGGATATCGACGCGGGGACTTCTAATGAGCCTGGGGTGCGCCCTCTGTTCGGCGGGTTCAGCCACGTTAATACGTCCGGTTATGGAGAAAACAGACGCCATTTATGCGGCCACCTTCGTGATGTACCTGGCGGCTTTTATCGTACTTGTGGTCATTCTCCTGGCCAGCGGTGAATACCGACACCGCATCATCCGGCAGGACAGCCGGTCATGGCTACTTTTATCCATCGTGTCGGTCTTTCTGGTTCTGGGGCACCTCTTCCGCTTCTCGGCTCTTCAGCGCAGTCCGGTCAGCATCGTCCAGCCGCTGGTGGCCACCATCGTTCTTTTCGTCCTCCTGTTTTCCTGGTTAATCAACCGCCGGATAGACGTCTTTAACTGGCGGGTTATCGCCGGTATAGTGCTGGTGCTGGGCGGCGTTTACCTTATTTACTGATGAACTTTATCATTGTGCTTTAACTGCACTATAATAGAGCGGTAGTATATTACCGAGGAGGTTTAGCGTGACTTTAGAGGAAATGGAGAAGCGCCTGAAGACGCTGGAGGACATCGAATCGATTAAGAACCTGCAAAACGATTATATCTACGCGCTGGCCAGCCAGCAGTGGGACGACATGCTCGATTGTTTTGCCGATGATGCCGTTGCCGATATCTGGACGCACGGGCCGCGTAAGGGGAAAAAGGAAATAGGCGCCCTGTTTCAGGGATTTTCCGGTAAGATACTGCCGACGCACGGGCACCTTGTTGCCCAGCCGGTTATCAAGGTCGACGGCGATAAGGCGGAAGGGTACTGGATTTTATACGTCTTCATTAGCGAGATGGACCCGCAGTTTGTGCAGGGAAAGTACGAATGCACGTATGTTAAGGTAAACGGCAGGTGGAAATTCAGCTACCTTAAGTATATCCGCCCCTGGCCTCCGGTCCCCGAAGCTGTAACGCACTAGAATCAAAATCCGGGCGTTTTAATGTCCTGATGAATGGGTATCATATCTTTAGGACATCGTTGTGGTGGCTTGTAGGGCTTTGGAAAGTAATTTATTCCCGTCGGCTTATCCCCGTTATCCCCCGTCATTGCGAGCGAAGCGAAGCAATCCGTTATTATTTCTTAACCTCACCCCCTTTATCCCCCTCTCCTTCGGAGGCAGAGTTAAGGAGAGGGGGATATATAGAAAGAGGGGCTGCGCCCCTCTTATACACTTGGTTTATATCATTCCCGGGCTAAGCCGCAGATGAAACTGGGCGGCCAGGGTGGGAATAGATAACACACGAAAGATATTTACATAATAACTGATGATTAAAAGTGGTATAATTTACATATGGAAATTGGTGATTGGATAACTCTATTTGCTGTTATTGTAGCTCTTTTTATAGGCGTTTCATCTATTCTTCATACCAGAAGTATGCAGAAAAAAGAGCGTAAAGAAAGATTATTAAATGAAATTATTGAGTGGGCAATCGATTTAAGAAATTCTTATTTAGGAAAAGAATTTGAGATAATTTCAATTAGGGGAGATAATATAACGACTGCTTATCATTTTAATTTAACACAACTATACAATAAGGGAAAATATATTAATAATATTTGCTCTATCTTTAGTAAGTCATTAAAAGATATAACTCAAATAGCGATGAATACTCTCCATATTTGTATAGGTTTAATCTTAGTGATGATGCTACATTAAAAAGTAGGCAAGTAGAAAATACTCGAGAGTCAAGAGATAAGGAA
>CAYVPT010000282.1:0-3640 GCA_964453865.1 uncultured Dehalococcoidaceae bacterium | reverse complement strand
AAGACGGCTATCGCCGAAGGGCTGGCTCAGAAAATCGCCGCAGATGACGTGCCTGACTCCCTGAAAGGGCGCAAGGTCATCGCCCTGGACATGGGCGCGCTGGTCGCCGGCAGCAAGTTCCGCGGTGAGTTCGAGGAAAGACTCAAGGCGGTCATGGATGAGGTCAGGGAGGCCAAAGGCGAGGTAATACTGTTCATCGACGAGATACATACCGTCGTCGGGGCGGGCGCAGCCGAGGGCTCGATAGACGCCAGCAACATGCTGAAGCCGGCGCTGGCCCACGGGGAACTCCAGTGCGTGGGCGCCACGACCGTCGACGAATACCGGAGATACATCGAGAAAGACAAGGCGCTGGAACGGCGTTTCCAGCCGGTCTTCATCAACGAGCCAAGCGTGGAGGACACCATCGAGATTCTTAAGGGCCTGCGGCCGCGCTACGAAGCGCATCACAAGATAAAAATCACCGACGAGGCGCTGGAGGCAGCCGCCAAGTTAAGCAAACGCTACATCGCCGACCGGTATCTGCCGGACAAGGCCATCGACCTTATAGACGAAGCCGCAAGCAAATCGCGCATCGATAGCGAGAGCGCCCCGCCTGAGGTCAAGAAACTGGAAAAGCGTATCAATGAGCTGGCCAACGAAGAAGAGGCCGCCTCACAACGGCAGGAATACCAGCAGGCGACCGAGCTAAAGGCGGAAAGACTGAAACTGGAACCGGAATACAACAAGGCCAAGAGCGAGTGGCTCCAGAAGGAGAAAATCACTGAAGAGGTAAACCCCGAGCATATCGCCCAGCTTATCTCCAACTGGACCGGCATCCCGGTATCCCAGATGCTGGAAGGTGAAGCCGAGAAGTTCCTGCACATGGAAGAACGTATCCACGAGAGACTCATCGACCAGGAGGAAGCCGTTGGCGCTGTCTCCGAAGCCATAAGGAGAAGCCGCGCCGGACTCAAGGACCCCAAACGCCCCATCGGCAGCTTCATGTTCCTGGGTCCGACCGGCGTGGGCAAAACGGAGCTGGTACGCACCCTGGCCTGGTTCCTCTTCGACGATGAGAACGCCATGGTGCGAATGGACATGTCCGAGTACCAGGAAAGGCATACGGTATCGCGTCTCATCGGCGCGCCGCCCGGATATGTCGGCTACGACGAGGGCGGACAGCTTACCGAGGCGGTGAGAAGGCGTCCCTACCGGGTCATCCTCCTCGACGAGGTTGAGAAGGCGCACCCCGAGGTATTCAACACGCTGCTCCAGATAATGGACGACGGCCGCCTGACCGACGGCCACGGACGGACGGTTGACTTCAAGAACACGGTCGTCATCATGACTAGCAACGCCGGCGTAGAGCTTATCAAGCGGGAAGGCCAGATGGGCTTCACCGCGAAGAAAGACTCCAGCGGAGCCGCCAAACACAGCTATGAGGATATGAAGAAAAAGGTCATGACGGAGATTCAGAAAGCGTTCCGGCCAGAGTTCCTCAACCGGCTGGACGATATCATCGTCTTCCACGAGCTCAGCGAGGAGCAGCTCCGGAAAATCGTCGACCTGATGGTGAAAGAGTTGGAAGAAAGGCTGGCGGAACGCAAGCTGGGCCTGGAGTTGACGGCCAAGGCGAAATCGTGGCTGGCCAAGGAAGGGTATGACCCGATTTACGGGGCAAGACCGTTGAGGCGCGTCATCGAGAAGTACATCGAGAATCCGCTGTCAAGTCAGCTTCTCAAGGGCGAAATCAAAGAAGACGACGTCATCAAGGTAGACCTTAACAAGGAAGGCAAAGAACTGACGTTTAAGACCAAGGCAGCGGCTAAAGCCGCCGCCTGAACCATCAGCAGTTCCGGATTCTAAGAGGGGCTAACGCCCCTCTTTCTTTTTCCCCGGTAGTGGCAGAGTAATATCTATGCGTGTATAATAAAGGCACGTCATGACAGAAGAAAATTCCGCCAACCAGGCGGTTGATAAATCTGGTAGTTCTATCACCAAAACCCAGTCAGACAACCGAAAGGCGGTCAGGTGGGCATATGTTCTTGGTATTCTCGGTGTGGTACTCACGGTGCTCATGGCGGCGGCAATTATTATCTATCAAGATGAAGTACAGGAGCTGACAAATTACGGCTACCTGGGGGCTTTCGTCATCAGCATCCTTGGCGGCGCCACAATTATCATTCCCGTACCTATGCTGGCGGTGGTCTTCGCGCTGGGGGCGGCCATGCCGGACCTGTGGCACGTCGCCCTGTTGGGAGTATCGGCGGCGCTGGGCGAGCTTGTCGGCGCGCTGACCATCTACATGACCGGCCACGGCGCCGGTCGGGCTATCAGCAGTAAATCCGGTAGGATGCAGGCCGCCTACGAACGTATGCTGGGGCTCATGGAACGCCGCGGGCCTCTGACCCTGTTTATCGTAGCTTCGATAGTGAATCCGTTTTTCTACCCGGCTGCCCTGGCCTGTGGCGCGCTACGCTTCGGCCTGAAGAAATATATCTTCATCGTCCTCGCCGGTAAGATAATCAAGTGCATGACCGTCGTTTATGCTGGCTACTACGGCCTTAAGAGTATCTTCCGGGCTATCGGCGTCGACGTTTAAGGCTATTCCTCGGTAATCGTCACCTTTATTATCTTGTCACCTTCAAACTGCGGATTCTTCGAGGGGTCACGCGGGGTGATACTTTTCAGGACGTTCATACCTTCCACAAGCTCACCGAAGACACTGTGCCTGCCATCAAGGCCGTGCTGCGGTGTGTAACAGATGAAGAACTGGGAGCCGTTGGTATTGGAGCCGGCATTGGCCATGGATAACGTTCCGGCTGCATGAGTATGGCTGGTGAACTCATCTTCAAAACGGTAGCCCGGACCTCCGGCACCAGTACCGGTGGGGTCACCGCCCTGCGCCATGAAGTCGGGCAGTACCCGGTGAAAGGTGGTACCGTCATAATAGCCTTCCCTAGCGAGAAAGACGAAATTATTAACCGTTTTGGGAACATCCTTGGCGAAGAGCTCTATGACCAGATTCCCCTTTTCCGTTTCTATAATAGCCGTGTACTTTTTACTGGTGTCTATCATCATCTTAGGCGGTGAATCCCATTGCATTATCTTTACCTCCTGTGTAGATTGTGGTGTGGTGGTGGGAGTGGTGGCAGTTGGCGTCGGAGTCGATATCGGCGTCGAAGCCGGTTCTGAATCATCGCACGATATACTTAAAAGGCCAACTATAACCAACGTCACACCTATGAGTATTCGAAACAGTATCTTTAGTGTCATTCGTATCCTCCTCCCTTGGAAATTCGTACTTGTTGATTGTAGCCTATTTGTACCACACCAGGCAACGATTCGCATTACTCTTAAATATATAGAGAAGGGGCCGGGCAAATCCTCAAAAGATGGATATTATCTTGAGGACTAACCAGGCCCCTTCTACTGGGCCATTATCAAGCTGGGGAACAACTTGATTAACTGATTCAATGATAGCATGATTGATATAAACAGAGCATAAAAAAGCACGTAACGGTTATAAAAAAGCTGTATATTTTATACAGGAATCAGCATGCTTGCCAGTTACTTCGAATCTATGCTAAATTAATAATGCATCCGTGGGGCCGTAGTTCACTTGGGAGAACGTTTGACTGGCAGTCAAAAGGTAGGG
>CAYVPT010000281.1:0-3653 GCA_964453865.1 uncultured Dehalococcoidaceae bacterium | reverse complement strand
AGGAGTTTGTTTTTCGTACGAAGTCAGGTGAACTGCTTGATGTGAGACTCTCGGCTGAACGTATTGATCTTGAAGGTGAGCCATGTCTGTTAGCGGTATCGACCGATATTACAGAACAAAAGCAATCTCAGGAGCTGATCCAGAGTGTTTCCCATAGTTCACCTCTGGGTATTTATATCGTGCAGGATGAAAAAATCCAGTACACCAATCCCCAGTTCCAGATGATTACCGGCTACAGTGATAAAGAACTGCTGGGCAGGGAGCTACTCGACATCGTGGCTGTCGAGGATGCGGATGTGGTCAAATCGAGTATGGTTTTTACATTGCAGGAAGCCAATCCCTATCCCTGTGAATTCCGGATTCTTAAAAAAACCGGGCAGATTAAATGGGTGATGCAGACGGTTTCACCAATCCATTATGAGGGTAGAGATGCCATCCTCGGTAACATCATGGATATTACCGAGCGTAAATACCTTGAGAGAAAAGTAATTGAGTACGAGGAATTGAGCCAGATGAAGAGCGACCTCCTGGCAACGGTTTCCCACGAACTCCGTACGCCGCTGGCAACGATAAAAGGATATGCTACCATGATACTCGATTATTTTAGCAAGCTGAATTCAAGTGAAACTAAAGAATATCTCAAATCTATCGACAGCTCGACCGACCGGCTTTCCAAACTCGTTGACAACCTCCTGGACACATCGCGTCTGGAGGCAGGACTGCTTAATCTGGAAAAAACTAATGCCAACATAACCAAACTCATTGAGGGCATAGTAGCCGAAGCGAGTATCCGGGACAACCAGCGCCATTCTTTTTCTATAAAGGGTAAAAAACTGATCAAGGTCAACATCGATACCAAGAGAATCCGCCAGGTACTGGAGAACCTCATCGATAATGCCATTAAATATTCACCGAAGGACACAGAGATAGAAATATCAACGCAAATATCCGATAACGTACTGCTGGTCAGCGTCAGGGACCATGGCACTGGGGTACCCGCCGAGGAACTGACCAATATCTTCGACAGAATGTATCGCATCGAGCAAAGAGTGTATTCAGGTGTCAGCGGCATGGGCCTGGGCCTGTATATCTGCCAGCGACTGGTAGAAGCTCATGGCGGTAATATCTGGGCAGAGAGCACCCTGGGCGAGGGCACTACCATAAAATTAACTCTACCGATTAACGTACGGATAAAGGGCGTGAAACAACTGGCCGGGAGTTCCGGCCGTAAACAATCGTAGAAGACAGTCCTTTTAAAGATCCTTTCTACGGAAAGAGAGGTATAAAAATGTCTTCAAAGAAAAGCATGGTACTGGTAATCGATGATGATATTCGCATGCTGCGCATGATGAAGCGCATGCTGGAACTGGAGAGTTTTCAGGTCGCCATTGCGAACAACGGCGATATGGCATTAAAATCATTCGAGAAAGAGAGTCCGGACCTGGTCATTCTCGATATCATGATGCCCGACATGGACGGATATATTGTCTGCCAGCGTATCCGGGAATTTTCTCAGGTTCCTATAATCATGGTTACAGCCAAAGGTGATGATAAAGAGAAGGTGGAGGGACTTGATATAGGCGCCGACGACTACGTAACAAAACCGTTTTCCGCGAGTGAACTGGCGGCGCGAGTCCGGTCTCTGCTGCGCCGTACCGGCACCAAGTACCAACCCCAGGAGACGGTATTCCACTACAAAGACCTGACCGTTGACTTCGCGTCACGCCGGGTTATGGTCAGAGATTCCGAATTGAAACTTACCTCTACGGAGTATAAATTACTGTCATATATCTCCCTGAACGCCGGACGCGTTATCACGCCGGACCAGCTACTCGATAAGGTCTGGGGTGAAGAATATATGGGAGCCCCCCATCTTTTACAGGTCAACATAGCCCGACTCCGGAAAAAACTGGGTGATGACGCCAAGCAACCAATCTATATCAATACCAGGCCCGGCATCGGATATTTCATGTCCAAGCCCTCATAAAGGAGCCAGGCACCTCCAAAATTACCTTCACCACTGAATCAACCGCAGGCACAATCGTGACTATTTTGTTAGGTAGCACTGTACCTTTTTGACATATTTGTGATTTGTTTTAGTTATTGTGTTAGTAACAGGTAAGGGAAACTACAATGATACTGGTCTGGAAAGATGTAACGTCCTTCTGCCGGCATTTGCATGAAATGAGAGTGTTCTGGCAGTTGCACCAGTCAAATTCTCAGTACCGACGGAATAACGTAAGGGATATGCCGGCAATGCGCGACGTCCGGCCTCAAAGCCAAGCTGGGATTACTAACCGCCTTTACAATAACAACGGTCAGTTAATCGTAGTTCCCATATGGAAAATCACCCCTGCCAAGGGAACACAAAACTAATGGGTTAGTAATGCAAATTCGGAAGTGGAGAAACTAGAAAGGCATGAACGAACAACAACGTATTTTAGTAGTGGATAACGACCAGGACATGTCAAAATTCCTGGATTACATGCTAGAACGGGAAGGCTATGACACTATTGTCATGACCGATGCCGATTCCGCCCCGATTACGCTTGATAATATCGCGCCCGACCTGGTTATTCTGGAACTCTCCGATGAGGATAACTTTAAGATTCTCGACCTTATGCGAGAGCAATCGGATGTACCCATAATAGTGCTCAGCACAGATATTAAAGTCGAATCTCTGCGGCAAACCCTCTCCCACGGGGCCGATGATTTCGTACGTATGCCCTTCGGTGTCAAGTCGTTCATGGCCCGCGTACAGGCCAAGCTGCGACGCAGTCAGAATAGTACACCCGTAGAAATTTAGCATCTAGATTGGAGCCGGTGCCGATAAATTTGAATCCTTCCTAAATACCTGTCACCAACCCCACCCCCTTCTTGCCTCCACCCCTTATCCCCTCTCCAAACGGAGAAAACCGGCTTCACAGTATGATAAACTGGACGGAGAGGGGATAAGGGGCGAGGTAGTCCCCTGGCCAGAGACAATCAGACCCATTTCCGGGTCTCCCGGCATCCCGTACCAACACCTCTGAAAGCGCGGCTATGGAGAATTGTGTCTCTAGTCTCGGGCTATGCCGGGACCGTTTATACGTATAACCGGCGTGACCGACTGATGCCCCCCTTTTATTATTTTCTTTACCCGGGAGTTCCAGTAGCCACCGGGATTGGCATTATGATAAGATAATTCAATCCAAACGAACAACAAGACCGCCAGAGGGAGGTAGCCGATGAAATTAGCCGGAATAGTACTGGGAATACTGGTATTGATAGGGTGCGTCACCGGGCTGATAATCATGTCTCAATCCCTCGGGACGACACAGGGACAGCTGGACCAGACAAAGGCATCCCTGACCCAGGCGCAGTTAGAACAGCAGAATATCGCCGGCAGCCTGGAAGAAACCGGTAAAGAATTACAGGACACTTTAGCCAGCTTTGAAGAGACCAGACAGGGACTGGAAGAACAGCAACGAGAGACAGCTAAATACCTACAACTGTACGAAAGTACCAAAGATGAGTTAGAGAATACAGAAAACGATTTAACCTTCCTGGAAAACGAACTGGCCATGGAAGAACAGGAAAGCCAGGAACTCCAGAAATTCATTAACGAGTTGCAGGATAAGCTGATACTATACGAGGACACGCTGGGAACGCAT
>CAYVPT010000280.1:0-3667 GCA_964453865.1 uncultured Dehalococcoidaceae bacterium | reverse complement strand
GTCAATTAATACATGGTCATCCCACCGTCTACGCTGAAGACCTGCCCGGTAATATCACTGGCAATATCCGATACTAAAAAGGCAACCATATTCCCGATGTCTTCTTGAGTCGTCATTTTCCCTAGGGGTATCATCTTCATCACAAAATCCAGGAATCCCGGAGGAGCGTTTTTAGCGAATCCAGTATTACCAGGTCCGGGGGCAATACAATTAACGTTTATTCCGGAGGCAGCTAGCTCACACGCCAGTCCCTTGGTAAATACGGCGACACCGGCTTTCGCCGCACCATAAACAGTGTTATTAATGCCTCCGGTTTTTGCGACGCTTGAAGCTATGTTTACAATCTTACCATACTTTCGAGCAACCATTCCGTCGATAACGGCTTTAGTACAATTCAGGACTCCATAAAGGTTAGTATTGATATTGAGTTCCCATTCTTTTTCCGTCGTTTCTATAAACGGTTTTGGTGGGGAACTGGCACCGGCGTTATTTACTAATATATCTATTCTTCCGAACTTGCTTAATGATGTCTCTACCATATCTTTAACTTCGGTGCTGTTAACGACATCTGCTTTTACAGCCATCGCCTCGCGTCCCAGAGCCTTAATCTCCGCGGCTGTCTGTTCCGCCCCTTTAATATCAATGTCACTGGCAATAATATCGCACCCTTCCTTGGCTAAAATCATCGCAATACTTTTTCCGAACCCAATCTGGCTGCCCGTCCCGGTTACCAATGCCACTTTACCCTGTAATCCTAAATCCATTTTCCCCTCCTTAAAATAATAAAATTAGTCCTAGATTCGGAATAATCACTATAAATTACATGTAGAAACGATGTATGTTAGTAATGTTCGTAACTGATATCGGTATTGATTTATGTTATAATAATATCACAAATAAACCTGTGTCAATGTTTTTTCAGGATAGAGTATTGTTGTAGTAGTATAAACTATAGCTGTGGCGGCGCTGAAAGTCGTGTCAAATAACTGCTGATTTTATTGCGGGATAACCGCAAAAATTAGGAGATTTTTGAACAATAACTATCGAGAAAGCACAACAGACTTTGGTTCGGACTTGATTGTTGTTGGTGGCGGAGGTTCCGGACTCGCGGCTGCAGTAGCTGCAGCGCAGCAGGGAGTCAGCGTTACCGTGCTGGAAAAACGCCGTTCTCCGGGCGGAAACTCGGTACGGGCGCTCGGAATTTTTGCCGCTGAAAGTCCGGTTCAGAGACGTCTTCGCATCAGAACCAGCCAAGATTTATGCTTTCAATTAGCCATGGACTATTCGCATAACAAAATAAACCCCCGGCTGTTTCGGGCTTTCGTGAATAAATCAGGCGATACCATCAGGTGGTTGGAAGAACAGGGATTAAGAATATTTGATGTACCTTATTTCTTTCCCGGTCAGATCGTACGTACGTGGCATTGTCCAAAAGGTGGCGGCACCGCCTTCATTAATGTGCTGATGAAAAGTTGCCGGTCACTTGGTTTACGCATAGCAACTCAAGTCAGAGTGAGAAACATACTAATCGACAAATCGGGTAATTTGACCGGAGTGATGGCCACTAGAAGAAGGGTTAAGATTGAGATTCCGGCTAAAGGCATCATCATAGCTTCCGGGGGCTACGCCGGGAACAAACGATTACTGGGGAAATATTTCGCTTCAGGTATGGAAAATATTCAACGTATCGGTTTACCTCATATGGGAGATGGCCTGCTTATGGCCACAGAAATAGGAGCCGATACGGAAGGCCTGGGAACCTTGCAACTGATTGGTCCCGGCTTGCATGACTCGCTTACCCTGTCTTACCTGGCTAAAGAACCAAATACGATATGGATAAATGCAAAAGGGGAAAGATTTATTGACGAAGCCTGCGGTTTGAGGCAATTCGAAAGCTTGAATGCTCTTATGCGACAGCCTCAAAGGGTGTGTTTTACTCTTTTCGATGATAATGTCCGCCAGTACCTGATTGAAAACGGTCTTACCTCGGGCCAAGGCCAAACGTACCGTGAACAAAGAGTGAGACCTGACGCCTGGCTGGATGATTTACGCACGGAAACAAAAAAAGGGAGGGCGAAAATAGGGAATTCGCTGAACGAGATAGCTGAATGGATGGGAGTTGCGGCCGGGCGGTTAACTGCGACGGTGGAAGAATATAATACAGCCTGTGAGCGTGGTTACGACCCAATATTCGGTAAAGACCGTGTTTTTTTAAAGCCTCTGCGTAAGCCTCCTTTTTATTGCATAAAATGCTACCCCGGTCTTTTAACCACCATTGGCGGTATAAAAATCAATGAACATATGCAGGTGCTCGATAACAATGATAAACCAATCCCCGGGCTTTTTGCCTGCGGTAATGATACAGGAGGCTGGGTCTCTGATACTTATGATATTAATCTCGCCGGAGTTACGTTCGGTTACGCTATTAACTCCGGGCGCATGGCCGGTGAGAGTGCCGCCAGGTACATTATTACAACTGTTAAACGATAGAGTATTATCTCGTAAAAATTAGTAACAGGAGGTAAGGTAATGCCGAAAGAGGGAATTGGTGGCTACAACGGAAAGATTTTACGAGTTAATCTCTCAAAAAAGACCGCCGCGGCCGAGGAACTTGACCCGATGCTCTGCCGTCGTTATATTGGCGGGGCAGGCTTCATCGTCTACTACCTCTGGAAGGAGCTGAAGCCCGGAATAGACCCCTTATCCCCGGATAATAAATTGATTTTCTCCCTTGGGCCAATATCAGGGCTGCAACTGCCGGGGGCTGCCCGCCATAGCGTGGGCGCCAAGTCACCCCTGACCGGTACTATCGCCAAGGCGGAATCGGGCGGTCACTGGTCGGCCGAACTTAAACGTGCTGGTTATGATGTTATCATCGTCGAGGGTAAGGCTGATAAACCGGTTTACCTTTGGATTCAGGATGGCGAAGCCTGTATTAAAGATGCCGATAGACTCTGGGGCAAGGAAACCAAGGAAACACAGGAAGCTATCAGGACCGAGCTGGGCGATGACCGCATCCAGGTGGCGCTTATTGGACCGGCGGGGGAGAAAATGGTGCGGTACGCTTGTATCATGCACGGGCTTCACGATGCCGCTGCCCGGGGAGGTGTGGGGGCGGTCATGGGCTCGAAAAATCTCAAGGCGATAGCTGTCAGGGGACATAAACTCCCTAAAATAGTCGATGGTGAAAAGATAAAAGAAATCAGGCAGCGGATCGTGGGCCAGCTGGAGGGGCACTGGCTTAAAGGATATGGTACGGGCGGTGCTGATATGGTCGACCTTGTACTCAACGGTAATCTGCCGGTGCGGAACTTCCGCGACGGCCTTTTCCCCGAGGTCGAGAATATACACGCCGGAGTGATGATGGAGACGATGGAAGGCCGGATGGAAGGTTGTTACGCCTGCCCCATCCGTTGTAAGAAGATGCTCCAGTTTAATGAACCATACCACGTAGATGCCGCCTACGGTGGACCGGAGTACGAATCCATCGCAGCCCTGGGTTCCGATTGCGGAATGACCAATATTAAAGCAATCGTCAGGGCCAATGAGCGCTGTGGTGCTTACTCCCTGGATACCATCTCCATGGGTGGTACTCTGGCCTTCGCTATGGAATGCTTCGAGAAAGGCCTCCTGACCAAGAAGGATACCGGCGGTATCGAACTGCGGT
>CAYVPT010000279.1:0-3668 GCA_964453865.1 uncultured Dehalococcoidaceae bacterium | reverse complement strand
GGGCTTACAGGTCGGGCTGATCTTCGGGGGATCGGTCCTGATAGAAACCGTCTTCAATATTCCGGGAATGGGACGGCTGTTGGCCGAATCTTTATTTTCTCACGATTACCAGATAGTCCAGGCCGGGACACTGGTCATCGCCATAGTAGTGGTGCTTTCCAACCTGGCAGTCGATATATCCTACGGCTGGTTTGACCCGCGCATAAGGTACGGTTAAGGAGTGCGGAAATGCAGGATAATATAACCAATACAGTTGAACCGGCGGCATGGTCTGAAATCGCACCGGCCCAGAGCGAGCTCCGCCGGGTGGTAAGAGTATTTTTTGGCCGCAAGCTTGCGGTAGTCGGTTTGGTACTGATACTCTTTCTGATCATAACGGCCATATTTGCTCCATGGCTAGCACCCTATCCTCCCAATGCCATTGACATGACTCAGACTCTGGCCAAACCCAGCGCGGCACACTGGCTGGGAACTGATAATCTGGGAAGAGATGTTCTGAGCCGCATTATTTATGGAGCCCGTACTTCTATAATAATCGCTGTCGGCGCGACCGCGATGTCCGTGATACTGGGGGAGGTTTTAGGTCTGATCGCCGCTCATTTTGGCGGAATCGTTTTTCAAATTATAATGCGCTTTATCGATGCCTTGATGGCAGTTCCGATGCTTTTGGTTGCTCTGATTATGGCTTCCTTGCTGGGTGGCGGGGCGAAAAACGTAATCTTGGCTCTGGGTGTCGGCATGCTATCCGTCCACGCCCGAATGATGTGCGCCCAGGCGCTCAGTGTTAAGCAAAATGATTATATTCTAGCCGCCAGGGCGATGGGCATGGGCGATATGCGCATGATGATCCAGGAAATTGTGCCCAATGCTTTCCCGGCTCTGGTGGTCGTCGCGACTGTAGGTCTGGGGGCGGTTATTCTGGCAGAAGCTGGCCTGAGCTTTCTTGGCGTGGGCGTGATGCCTCCTTATCCAGCCTGGGGCGGTATGATCAGCGACGGTTACAAATATATACTCTCCAACCCTGCATTGTCATTTTCTCCCGGCTTGGCCATAATGCTGGCAGTCTTTGGTTTTAATATGATGGGAGACGGACTCAGGGATGCACTCGACCCACGGTTACGGGGAGTGGTATAACAAGCCGCAAAAGGAATAGCGAGAACTCAATATGGCTGTCCTGTTAAATGTGGAAAATCTAAAAACATATTTTAATACCGACCGCGGGCTGGTTAAGGCCGTGGACGGCGTCTCTTTCCACATCAATGAGAAAGAGATAGTGGGACTGGTGGGAGAAAGCGGGTGCGGGAAATCGGTAAGTATGCTTTCCGTGATGCAATTGATAGCGATTCCACCGGGTAAGATAGTAAGTGGCAGAGCTATATTTGACGGCCAGGACTTATTAAAGTATGAACCCAAAGGCGACGAAATGAGGTCGATTCGTGGTGCCCAGATAGCCATGGTATTTCAGGAACCGATGACGTCACTAAATCCGGTGTTAACTATTGGCCGTCAGGTTACCGAAATGCTGGAACTGCACCTTAAAATGGACACACAGACTGCCAGAAAAAGAGCAGTTGAGCTACTCAAGCTCGTGGGTATCCCCGAGGCTGAAAGCCGCCTTGATTCCTACCCACATCAGTTCAGTGGCGGCATGAGACAGAGAGTGATGATCGCCATCGCGCTTTCATGCAATCCCAAAATACTCATCGCCGATGAGCCGACCACGGCAGTAGATGTTACCACACAAGCTCAGCTGCTTGAACTAATGCAGGAAATGGTCAACCGGTTAAATACTTCACTTGTCATCGTAACGCATAATCTCGGTGTCGTGGCACGCTACGCCGAGAGAATATACGTAATGTATGCCGGCCGTATCGTAGAATCAGGCCTTTCGGAAGATATATTCTTAAGACCTCTTCATCCTTATACCATCGGACTCCTGAAATGTGTTCCCCAGTTAGGGGAAACGAAAAGCGATAGGGAACTGGTACCTATCAGCGGTTTGCCGCCAAACCTTATCAACATGCCTAATAACTGCGCGTTTTTACCGAGATGTTCTTATGCCACCGAAAGATGCCGTAAGGAACCCTGGCCGGAACCCCGCGCCCTCGGCCAGCAGCATTACATATCATGCTATGTTGATACCCGGGAGAATACATGAACGTTGCAAAGAACGATAATCTGCTGGAAATAAAAAACCTGAAGATGTATTTCCCGATTACCAGAGGGTTATTGCGTCGTAAAGTCGGCGACATTAAGGCTGTAGACGACATCAGTTTTGATATCAGGAAAAACGAGACGCTCGGTCTGGTGGGGGAAAGCGGCTGCGGAAAAACGACCACCGGCCGGTGTATCCTGCGTCTGTATAGACCGACATCAGGCAGTATTATATTCGGCGGTACCGATATTTCGTCTCTTAACGATAGAGAGTTGAGACCCGTCCGGTCCAACATGGGCGCCATCTTCCAGGACCCCTACGGTTCCCTAAACCCGCGCCAGACAGCGCGTACCATCGCCAGCATGCCGCTGATAGTCCACAACATGGTAAGAAAAAAGGAAATGAATAACAGCGTGGCCGAACTCTTCAATCTCGTGGGACTGGATTCAAGTATGATGGACCGAGTGCCCCACGAATTCAGCGGCGGCCAACGGCAGCGTCTGGGGATAGCCCGCGCTTTAGCCTGTCGCCCCTCGCTCATCGTGTGTGACGAGCCGATTTCGGCCCTTGATGTTTCCATCCAAGCCCAGATAATCAACCTGCTCGGAGAACTCCAGAAGAAGCTGGGGCTTACCTATCTCTTCATCGCCCACGACCTCTCCGTAGTACAGCACATCAGCGACCGGGTGGCGGTAATGTATCTGGGGCGTATCGTGGAGATAGCCAGTGCGAAGGAACTCTATCAAAATCCGCTGCATCCGTATACCAGAGCGCTATTATCAGCGGTACCGATTCCCAATCCCGTCAAAGAAAGGGGCCGGACACGTATCGTCTTAAAGGGAGAGGTCCCCAGCCCGGCCAATCCGCCGGCAGGCTGCCATTTCCATCCGCGCTGCGAGTTAGCCGTAGAGGAATGCCAGGAACAAAGACCGCAGTTACGCAAGGTCGGTAGCGAACACGAGGTTGCCTGCTTTAGAGCCTGAAGACTACATTTCCAGGCAGCAGCACCGTCTTTCTTCGTTCAAAATCATCTTCCCCTGTTTGAGGTAACGAACCATATAATCGGGGAATTCGCTGATTCAATAGACGGGGAGAGAAGATACATTCAGACAGGCTGCCAGGCGAACATATCTTTATCGCGGACGATGTGGCCGATACCCGGGAATGCAAAATGACAGGCAAACACCAGAACCCCGGATAGAGGCTTATTAGTGCGGGGAGTCCTGGCCTCCTGCTGTAGGTGCAAGATAAATTGACGGATGTGGCTCTTCTCAATCCGGTCGAGTTGTGTCGGCAGTTCATTCTGCTCAAGAAATCTAAGGAACCTCAAGAGGAAGGATGTGTACCATTCCACCGTCCTCGGGCTCTTACCTTCCGTTTGGCAGGAGAGCTTGAAACCTTCGATGAGATTGTCTAGCTGGTAAACTGTTGTCAATCAGCGAAATGGGACACTTTTTAAACCGAACACTTTGGCATAATCAGACGGCATTAGCAAGCTCCCTGAGTCCCCGGT
>CAYVPT010000278.1:0-3668 GCA_964453865.1 uncultured Dehalococcoidaceae bacterium | reverse complement strand
CAATCAGCCGGTTTTAAATAATATCCGCATCCTCGATTTCACCTGGGTGATGACGGGGCCCTACGCCACCCGGCTGCTGGCCGACTTCGGGGCGGAGGTGATAAAAGTCCAGCCATTGCTATCGACCGAGACCGACGACGAGTTCTCCCACGGCTACTATAACACGTGGAATCGCAACAAGCTGGGCTGCACTCTGAACCTGGACAAGCCGGAAGGCATCGAACTGGCAAAGAGGCTCGTGACTATCTGTGACGCCGTCGTCGAGAACTTCACGCCGAGAGTCATGGCCAACTGGGGGCTGGACTACGAGAATTTAAAGAAAATAAAGCCGGATATAATCATGGTGAGTCTGTCCCTGATGGGTCACACGGGGCCCCGGCGGGACTATACCGGGTTCGGCCCCACGGTACACGCTTTCTCCGGCATGACACACCTGACGTCTTTCCCCGGACAGCCGCCGACCGGGCCGGGCTTTTCCTACGCCGACCACATCGCCGGGCTGTACGCTTCCCTGGGATTGCTGGGGGCGCTGGAGCACCGGCGCCAGACGGGCGAAGGGCAGCACGTCGATATCTCCGAGGTGGCGGCCATGAAAAGCCTGCTGGGGGATACTTTCCAGGAATACAACGCCATGGGCAAAGAGCCGGAATCCACGGGTAACAACTCGAAGCAAGCGGCGCCTCACAATGTCTATCCCTGTAAAAGGAAGGACTACTGGTGCGCTATCGCCGTCTTTACCGAGGAAGAATGGCGGGGATTAAAACGGGTGATGGGAAATCCAGCCTGGGCCCGGGATATAAAATTCGCCACGCTTACCGGGAGAATCGAGAACCGGGATGAATTGGACGGACGGATCTCAGCCTGGACGAAAGAACACACCGCCGAAGAAGTGATGACCAGGCTTCAGGAGAACGGAGTGGCCGCTGCGGTGGTACAGAATGCCGCCGACATCGCTGGAAACCCGCAGTTGAAGGCCAGGGAGTTCTTCATTGACCGACTGGATATCGGCAAACTTGTGGACGCCAATCCGATAAGACTTTCCGGGATTCCCGCCCAATATACCCACTCCGCCCCGGAGCCGGGTCGGGACAATACCTACGTTTACCAGAAGCTGCTGGGGCTGAATGAAAAAGAGATATCAAATCTAAAAGAAAAGGGTGTGATATAAAAGGGGAGATAAACGAAAATAGGGCTGGCGCTGCCTCTCGCTATGCACTCCACTTTGGGAGGTTGGCATTAGAACCGGGGATCACGATTCCTTGACAAATAAAGTTTATTAACTGTATATTGCTAACGAAGAAATACCCTTACTCAGTATGGGTATACCTCGGAAAGTAGTTGCTGCTATGGTAATAGCCCACTAGGGAAATGTTTAGAAGTTACAGGATTCTAACAACAGATTCCCGGGAAACATATCTCCAGTCAAGAGGAAGGTAATTGACAGAGGTATATTATTCATGTTTTGAACATCGATATACTATATAGTCACTAAAGTACTAATTCGGAAAGGGGTAAAGATGACAACAGAAAAAATGGAGTGGATGGTGCGTGGAGAAGCATGCGATGCCTGCAATTCGCCCCCGGTATGCCCGTACTGGTGGGGTTCACCAGTCCAAGCCCAGCTTCATGGGGGCAAAGACCATGGCGAGGGGGCTTTCACCTTCAACATCAGAGAAGGTTACTATGGTGATACTGATTTAAGCGGCTTACTGGTAGGCTATGGCATGAATACGGCCGAGGGGGGTACCACTTCGAAAGACCCCTGGAATGCAATACTGTATATAGATGACCGGGCAGACGATAAACAGACCAAGGCGCTGGAGGATATTTTTGGAGTAAAGTGCCACGGTATCTTTAAGATATTAAAAATAAAAAGGGCGAAAATGACGTTTATCAAACAGGCGGTCGGGAAAATGGACAATCCGGCTTACAGGCATACTATTAAATGGGAGGGGGTTTATCACCTGGAAACGGAGCCCCTGTTAGCAATGAACGGCGAACCAAGAACTATCAGCGGTATGGCGGAAAATGGCCTGGTATATGTGTCTAAGTCCGTGGTGAATAAGTACAACGACACGGACCTGCCGCGCAGCAGCTGGGACGCTCCCGGAAATAGCTCCGGCGCATTCGAGTTCGACCTGAATCCATCAAAGCTCTACTTCGGTCCGTAGTCCGAAACGTTTTATGGCGAGTTAGCCAAACGGTTTACGGGCAAGCTTGTAGAAATGAAAATCCCTTCTAAAACAATTCCCCCTTCCCTTAATCCGAAGGGAAGGGGGTTAGGGAGATAGGTCACCACTCTAATATTTACTCTTCAGACTTGGGAAGCGGGGGCTGCGGGGGACCGACCGGTGTTGCCGAGTACATAGCCTCGTGGGCTTTCTTGAGCCAGGTGGGGATATCTATCTTCTGGGGGCATTTCTCCAGGCACTCGCCGCATTCCGTGCACTTATCGGCGCGCTGGTCCTGATTAATGCCGAAGGGGCCGTTATAGCGGAACTGGCCGATACGCGGGTCGGCGTACATAACGGAGTCGTCGTAAATCTGAAAGACGGTGGGTATATCGACATTGTTGGGACAGGGCACACAGTACTTGCAGTTAGTACACTGCACGGGACGCAGGTTGCGGTAAGCCTTGCGCACTTTTTCGATTGATTTCTGGTCGGCTTCCGTCATCATACCGACCGCAGAATCACCGGCGATTTTAACGTTCTCGACGACCTGCTCCATGGTGCTCATGCCGCTCAGAGCCACCGAAATTTCCGGCTGGTCCCAGACCCAGCGGAAAGCCCACTCGACGGGTTTCAGCTGGCGGGGAGCGTCGTCCCATATTTTCACGACAGACTGCGGCGGCTCCTTGGCGAGTAAGCCCCCGCGCAGGGGCTCCATGACCACAACGGCGATGCCCTTACCGGCGGCATACTCAACGCCTTTCCGGGTGGCCTGCGTATTGTAGTCCATAAAGTTATAAAGCACCTGGGCAAGTACCCAGTTATCATAGGAATCGATGATATCTTTAAAGACATCGTATTCATCGTGGAAAGAGAAGCCGAGACGACCGATTTTACCGGCAGCCATCTGCTTTTCCGCCCATTTCAGGACGTTAAAATCACGAACCTTCTCCCAGCCTTCCTTGTTCAGTCCGTGCAGGAGATAAAAGTCTACCATGTCCGTATCCAGGCGCTTGAGCTGCTCAGCCAGAATGCGGTCGAAGTCCTCGGCCTTTTCCACCATGCGGGCGGGCAGCTTGGTGGCGACTTTCATCTTCTGACGGTAGCCGTCCTTGAGTGCCTTGCCGACCAGCACCTCGCTCTGGCCCATGTGGTAAAGATAAGCGGTATCGATATAGTTGACGCCGTTATCCGCGGCGTAGCGAATCATCTTAATGGCTTCCGGTTCGTTTATTTTAGCCTGGTCTTCACCAATGACGGGCAAACGCATCGCGCCGAAGCCCAGCGCCGATACCTGCCAGTCCAGCTTACCGAATCCGCGATACTTCATTAATACTCCCCCTGATATTTTCGTGGCGATATATCGTGATGGTACTTATTAAATTGTCGCACTTTTTTTAGAGAGATGCAAATATATCAGGCTGGCATATATTGATTTTTTTAACCTCACCCCCTGTGTCCCCCTCTCCTTACGAGGCATGATGAAGGGGCTTTGTA
>CAYVPT010000277.1:0-3670 GCA_964453865.1 uncultured Dehalococcoidaceae bacterium | reverse complement strand
TTCGATAAGATATTTGGCTATATCGTGTATCGGCTTCAATTCTTCCAGTACCGATGCCTCGGTAGAATATTTGCTCTTGCCGCGGCGGGTCGTGGGCAGCTGCATTTCGTCGAAGAGGACCTTGCCCAGCTGCTGGGGCGAGTTGATATTGAACTCGTGCTTGGCTTCTTCGTATATTTTCTTCTCTAACTCAGCGACCTGCCCGCCGAGGCGGTGCGACATTTCTTCAAGAACCGCCGTATCCACCGCCACGCCGTTTCTCTCCATGAGCAGGAGCACCGGCACCAGCGGCATCTCGACATCGGTGAATAGTTTCATCAAGCCCTGCTCATCCAGTCCTTTTTGCAGAAGCTGCCAGAGCCGGAACGTCATATCGGCGTCAGCACCGGCATACTGTACGGTCGTTCCGATATCAACCTGCGACATCGGTATCTGCTTGGCGCCCCTGCCGATGAGGTCGCTGATGGGCGTCATTTCCACCCCCAGCTTGCTGAGAGCCAGCGACTTGAGCCCCACGGACTTTTCGCCGAGGAGATGGGCGGCAATCATGGTATCGAAGCTAAGGCCGCTGACGGTAATGCCGCACTCCGCCAGCACATTCATATCGAACTTGGCGTTGTGGGCAACCTTGGCTATGCCGGCATCTTCGAACACGGGTTTGAGTCGTGAGATGACCTGCTCCAGCGGCAGCTGGGTCACTTCGTCGAGGATGGTATGGCCGACGGGTATATAGCAGGCTTTGCCCTCTTCCACAGCCAGGGATATGCCGACTATCGCCGAGAGCAAGGGGTTCAGTCCGGTGGTCTCCGTATCGAAGGCGAAAGTCCCGGCGGCCGAGAGACGGTTGGCCAGCTCATCGAGGGCGGCGAGGGTAGAGATAACGTTATATTCGCCTTTTGCCGGAGCGACCTCGACCGATGGAGAAGTCGAATCCCCTTCCCGACCGGGTAATTTCTCCAAGAGGCTGTAGAACTCCAGCTCGCGGAAGAAATCGGCGGCTTTCCGGCGGTCGAACCCGCTGACGCGGCACTCGTCCATGTCCAGAGAGACCGGGGTCTGCGTCACGATGGTCGCCAGCTCTTTGCTCTGGCGGGCGATGTCCTCGTTGTCACGCAGCTTCTCCTGTACTTTAGGCGGCGTTACGTCGTTCAGATGGTCGTAGATATCTTCCAGAGCGCCGAACTCATTGATAAGCTTGACGGCGGTCTTTTCGCCGATGCCGGGGACTCCGGGGATATTATCGGATGGGTCGCCGGTCAATGCCTTGAGGTCGGTGATATGCTCCGGGCCGACGCCGTATTTATCCTTGACGGCGGCTGCGTCGAAAAGGGCAGTATCGCTGAAAGCCCGGCCGGCTTTGGGGTAGAGGACTCTAACATGGGGCGAGACCAGCTGCATGGTATCGGCGTCACCGGTGACGATGACGGTCTCGATGCCCCGCTCCCCGGCCTGCTGGCTCAGGGTGCCCAGGACATCGTCGGCCTCGTACTTATCGATTTCAACGAGGGGGATATTGAAGGCTTTGACCAGCTCCCGCACTCGTTCAAATTGAGGGACAAGGTCGTCGGGCATAGGGGGACGGTGGGCTTTATAGTCGTCGAACATCTCGTGGCGGAAGGTGGGGCCTTTCTTATCGAAGGCGACGGCGTAGTGGGTGGGCTTGAGCTCGGTGAGGACCTTGAGGAGCATGAGGGCGAAGCCGTAGACGGCGCTGACGACCTCGCCGGTTTTGGAGACGGTAAGGGGCGTGGCCTGCCGGTACCGGGTGGCGCCGAAGGCATGATAGGCGCGGTGGACGATGGCATTGCCGTCAAAGAGGACGAGACGGGGCTTTTCTTCCATGACCCAATTATAACAGAGTGGGAAAAGAAAGGGGAAAAGGACACTTTTTTAAAGGGAAACAAACCGTAGCTAATTAGCTTTGGATTGTTTTTGGAGTTATGGTAAGTATTTGGGGGATTATGTTAAATTGGTGATAACGTGGGGGGGGGAGGGGAAAAGGGGGTAGAGTGATAAAGGATTCGGCCTTTTAGAATATATGGCACAAAATACAACTAATAGGTATTGACAATATATCTTCAACTTCATTATTCTAGTAAAGAATTAGAGTAATTGATATAATTTATGTTTGGAGTTAATACTGTATGCCTTCACATGCTTTAAAAGTAAAATTGGATAATCCCAAAATACTTGAATGGGCAAGAAAAGAAATCGGACTGTCAGAGATAGAAGTAGCCAACCGATTTAAAAAATCAGAAGGAACTATCACTGCATGGGAAAATGGCGATGATGCTCCGACTTTTCGTCAGCTTTCAGAATTAGCGAATTATTATAAACGACCTCTCGCTGCCTTTTTTCTTCCAACTGTTCCTCCGGATTCCCCAAAGCCAGAAGACCACCGTACCCTTCCTGGCACAGCTATAGGGAGATTCTCAAAAGAGACACTTATTGCGTATCGTGAAGTATATAATATGATTTATGATACGCAGGAGTTACTTCAATTATTAAATTTGGATATAGTTTTTTCATTACCGAGTTGGACTATGGAGGATAATCCAGAAGAAAAAGCTGAGTTACTTCGCAATTCTCTCGATGTTCCCATGGAGAGACAGATTAAAGAGATGACCACATATAATGTGGCATTGGATATATGGAGAAGTGTACTCTTTGACCATGGTGTTATTGTTCGTATCTGCAAAATGCCGATCGAAGATTCCAGAGCTTTTTGTCTATTTAGAGACAAATTATCGGGCATAGGACTTTCTAATGAAGACAGAGATCATGGTAAAATTTTTTCTCTTTTTCACGAAGTATGCCATCTTGCACTTAGAAGACCTGGGGTTAGTGGGCTAAATACACGTATTCATTCTCCAAATCAAGAAATAGAACAGTATTGTGACCGCTTTTCAGCATCCTTCCTGCTTCCGGCTTCACATCGTGAAGTAACCAGGTCTCTTATGCTGCTACGTACATCTTTAAATTATGAAACTGCACGACAAGTTGCTAATAAATTTAAAGTAAGTAAATATGCAATCATTAGACGAGCTCTTGACTTGAATCATATATCATCCGATGAATATTGGCAGATATACAATGAATTACGAAATATTGATAACAGAAATAGACCAAAGTCTGGTGAAAGTCGGGGCGGTAACTACTACTCAACACAAATAAGTTATAATGGCAAACGATTTGTCGCTTTAGTCATGGATGCTTTAAACAGGAATCAAATCAATTCATTTGATGTAAAGCGACTGGTTGGTATAACACCTGATAATATTGAAATGAGTTTATAAGAGTTGTGAAATCATGACACAGAAAATCTATAATTGTTATAGCGTAGATGCAAGTGTGATGATTGACCTGAAGGATTTTTTTCCTACTGACCTATTTCAATCGGTATGGGATGAAATCAGTCGTTTGGTTACTGCAGATCGATGGAAAATATTTGAGACAGTTGCTGATGAACTGCACGATACCCAGCTGAAAGATTGGCTGAATATGAATAATTCAGGGGTAGTTAAATTCAATCCTGATATAAATGCTTATCTCAGTAAATTTATGGCTGAATGCCAGAATAACAACATGATGTTAGTAAATCCCTATAATACTAGAAACGACGGAGACCCTTTTGTAATAATGCTAGCTCTATACTACGAAGGACGTGATT
>CAYVPT010000276.1:0-3673 GCA_964453865.1 uncultured Dehalococcoidaceae bacterium | reverse complement strand
TTAGTTAGAGCTCGGGTCATCCAATACTTGATGGAAATCTAAGGGTATTTCAAGAAGATCGTATTAACCTAAACTGGAACTATACATAAATTATATAACAGAGAAGCTCAATATGCAAATTGACCGGTTTACCATTGATGTTTACAATCGTCGCAAATCCACCATATTCCAGGTACCATCTTGAGACTGGCACCGCCAGGGCAGGAAGTAACATTCTTACTACCACATTTAGGGCATTTTTCCGGCTTTTTTACCGGCGATGTGCTGTCTCTGACAAATTTGCGATCTGCATCCTGGTTTACCATTTTCGCCTCCCGTACCCCCAATAATTTACCGCTTATATTTGCGTTACATCCTTTACCGCCTGGTTTCCCTAATTCTTTTAAGAGTCATCCGTTATATTCAGCTTGTTTTGGGGTTAATTCATATCTCTTAATTGGAGCATAATCTATTGTCTGAACCTTGTCAAGACCTTCTTCGATATTAAGCGGCGTTTTAAGAGATTAGCGCTTATTAAAATATATGGCTTTCAGTCAAATCTACTTAGCTGTTATAAGGATGTTAATTGCATAATAATTATTTTTGTGGTATACTTAAAATAAGTTCCAGTTTAGGTTATAACAAGCTTCTCGGAAGCTGTTCGCACAGAGCCTTCTTAAGTATTGGATGACCCGAACTCTAACTAATAATGAAGAGAGGAGGTCATCCAATGAGTTATCAGGACAAGTCCCTCCAGTGTTCCGATTGTGGCACCACTTTTACCTTCAGCGCTGAAGACCAGGAGTTTTTCCAGTCCAAAGGCTACACCAACGAGCCCAAGCGGTGTCCCGAATGCCGTCAGGCACGGAAAGCAGAACGCTATGGCAACAGCGGTTACGGGAATAGCTACGGAGCCCCGCGCCAGATGTTCCCGGCGACCTGCGCTGAGTGTGGAAAAAGCACCGAAGTCCCGTTTCAACCTCGCGGTGATAAGCCCGTTTACTGCAGCGATTGCTTCCGCAAAGTCCGATCCAGTAGATAAGTGAGGTTAAGCCAAGAGCCACATCCGGGTTGGGCAACCAGCTTGGGTGTGGCTCGGGTAGTTTTGAGTTTTGTCGTTAGAAGTATCAATACATGAAGGTGAATCACAGGAATCGCTGCTGCACCGTTTTCAAAGGATGGTGCAGACGAGCGGGATACTGCGTGAAGCTAAAACCAACCGCCATTTCGTACCCAAGAGCCAGGCCGCCCGCATAAAAGCTAAAAAGAATGCCCAAAAGAAGCGGCGGCAGGGGTATTAAGTGGAAACAGATAAAAAATCAGGGCAAAGAGGGGGCAGAATATGAAAATCTATGTGGGCAATCTAGCTTATGATGTCACGCAGGATGAACTGGCAGCAGAATTTGGTACTTTTGGTAACGTGGAATCCGTGGCTATTCCTTCTGACAGAATCAGTGGCCGGCCCAGGGGTTTTGCCTTTGTGGAAATGGCCTCAAAGTCGGAGGCAGAAGCCGCTATTAACGGGCTTAACGGGAAAATGTTGAAAGATCGTACCATCGTGGTCAACGAGTCCCGCCCTCGTCCGGACAATAGAGGTGGCGGTTCCTACGGCAACAGGAGGAGTGGTGGTTATGGTGGTGGCAGAGGCGGACGCTCGGGTGGCGGCGGGCGGCGCAGATATTAGACAACCAGACGCATAAGCTTTTAACTACTCGCCTGTCACAGCTCAGGCAGTGTATCCAGTTTGGTAAAGGGGGGCACCATGAATATCTACGTGGGCAACCTGTCGCTCGAGGTGACTAAAGATGAGCTACGCCAAGAGTTCACCGAATTCGGAGAGGTTGTATCCGTAACTATTATGAACGACAAGTACATCGGCAGCGGCCAACCAAGAGGCTATGGTTATGTTGAAATGGCCTCGAAATCCGAGGGGACGACCGCAATCGCCAACCTCGAAGGGAAAAAGCTGAGAGACCGGGTAATCAATGTCGTTGAAGCTCTGCCTCTCTCAGATAAACACGGGACTCTGATTCCCCATGTTAAATATAATAACCGATCGAATAAAAGCCGAGTAAGAAAATATCAATTGATTTGAGCCACCTGACCTATAATTTAGTCTCTTGACTCACATTTCACCAAGGAGTTTAATGAATTTCGAATCTTTTAATTTCCATCCGAGCGTTATGACCGGCGTACGCGCGCTCGGTTACGTCAAACCCACGCCAATCCAGTTGCAGGCCATCCCGTCGATCATGCAGGGGCGTGATATCATCGGGCTGGCGCAGACCGGTACCGGCAAGACGGCCGCTTTCGTGCTGCCAATCTTACAGCGCTTGCGTCGGAACCAGCGAACTTCTGTCCGGGCCCTGATAATATCACCCACGCGAGAACTCGCGGAGCAGACCTGCGAGGTTATCAACGAATTGGGAAGGCAGACTGGCCTGCAAAGTATCGCCATTTACGGCGGGTTGAACATGGAGCGGCAAATGCAGAAACTGCGTTTAGGCATGGATATCATCGTGGCCTGTCCAGGGCGCCTGCTCGACCATCTGTGGAAAGGTACGATAAATTTATCCGAACTGGAAATCCTCGTCATCGACGAGGCCGACCGTATGTTCGATATGGGATTTTTACCCGATATCCGGAATATTATGCAGTGCATTGTACACCGATACCAGACACTACTTTTTTCGGCCACCATGCCCGCCGCAATACGGCGCCTGGTACGTGAAATCCTGCATGACCCGGTCACCGTGCAGATAGGCCACACGCTGCCGGCCAAAACGGTCTCACATGCTATTTACCCGGTACAGCCTCACCTTAAGACGGCACTATTAAAGGAAATCCTGAAGAAAACCAAAACGGAATCGGTGCTTGTCTTTACCCGCACCAAACACCGCGCCGAACGTGTTGCGCAGCAACTGGTAAGGGCAGGGTATCAGGTTACCTGTCTCCAGGGTAACCTGCCACAGCACCGGCGCCAGGCTGCTCTCGAGGGCTTCCGTGCCGGTTCGTTTAAAATCCTGGTAGCTACCGATATTGCTGCCCGTGGTATCGATGTATTGAGCATTTCCCACGTTATCAACTACGATATGCCCGAAACCACGGATAACTACATCCACCGTATCGGTCGTACCGGTAGAGTGGACAATAATGGTGACGCGCTGACCTTTGTAACAAACGCCGATGAAGACAAGATACGTGACCTTGAGCAGATTCTCGAAGCACCGCTGGAGCGCATGACACTTCAAGGCTTCGATTACACCAGACCTGCGCCGGATAAAGAACCACACCCTTCGCAATACCAGCGGCGGGGTATCATGAGAAAACAACAGAATAGTAAGCAAACAGTTATAAAAAAGTAGGAAGTATCTCTGCTTGCCAGCTAGGACATACTTCTAATCTGGTAAAAGAGGCCTCCCTATCTGCGGGATGCCTTTCTCTTTTTAATGAGCCCGTCAATGTTTGTTGGGGATGTCTGTGTTTCTATCGTAATATCTACCTGTGCTAACGATCGCCATTGAACGAACATGGGGATGTCTGATTTCTTGTACGTACGATTGGCCTAGTGGGGAAGAATCGATAGATGTTTTACCTCAGAGATAAACCCCCGTCAAATTATAATTCATCGGGATGTCTGCGTTTTTATCGTAACATCTGCGTTTGCTAATAGTCA
The DNA here is from genome assembly GCA_964453865.1 of uncultured Dehalococcoidaceae bacterium. Lineage (GTDB taxonomy): Bacteria > Chloroflexota > Dehalococcoidia > Dehalococcoidales > RBG-16-60-22 > CAYVPT01. Next base: position 18 of record CAYVPT010000276.1, on the reverse strand, counting down.
CCACTGGACAAACATCGG
>CAYVPT010000275.1:0-3690 GCA_964453865.1 uncultured Dehalococcoidaceae bacterium | reverse complement strand
GAACGGGAAATAAATAACCTGACCGAGCAGAAAGTGGCTACCGATATTATTAACCTGCCGAGTTACCTTACACTTACCGCCGAAATCACCGCCCTGGAGATTCGTATCAATACCATCATGAATGGCGGGCTCGATACTACGACCAATTTGCCGGTGATGGGACTGGCCGAAATGATTGCCAATGGCGTGTCTACCGGTCCAGCCTACGAAGATGCGAAAAAGAAGCTCGCTGCAGCCAGTACGGCTCTGTCGAGTGATAAAAAACAGCTGGCTATTCTGGAGAGCCAGGTTGGCGAGGAACAACTAACACTAGCCCTGGAAATCAAGCTTGCCCAGGCGACTTTAGATAGTCTTAACATGGAATTCACCACTTTGCTGCAAAGACTTAACGAACTGGCCTCTCAAGACACTACCGATAATACTCAAGAAGATTTTGAAAGGACCAGTGCCGCTTTAGCCAAAGCCAGACAGGATATCGCGACTCTGCAAGTACAGTTAATCGGCAGCCAGTTGCCACGGGACCTCGATTACCAGGTTACCCAAGCCCGGGTCGAAACACTGAATAATGAACTGAACGTTTTAAACAACAGCCTCACCACCACTCTGGTAAGTACGGGTGAAGCATCGGAGGCAATAAACTCCCTAGCCGTGGGGAATCCGACGATACCCGAAGTTGTATTCCCTGAAAGGGTAAAGGCCCGCAACTCTCTGGCCATCGGCGCCTTATTCGGCATGATAATTGCCTGGGCAATCCTGAACCGCAATTGGCTGAAAAAGTTCCTTGTTTCCTCCGATGAAACAACGGAGACTTAGTCATGAAAAGCACGGTTCTTGTTACCGGAGCGGCCGGATTCATAGGGTCACACCTGGCTGAAATGCTGCTTGATACCGGATATCGGGTGGTAGGACTGGACAACTTTGACGATTACTATGCTCCGGCCATCAAGCGACACAACATCCACTCACTCAAACCCATAGATGGTTTCGACCTGATAGAAGGTGACATCCGTGATACCGCTTTAATAAACCGGATTTTTACGGATTATAAAATCAGCCTCGTAGCGCACCTGGCGGCCCGGGCCGGAGTCAGACCCTCAATCAAGCACCCGGTTCTCTACCAGGATGTGAATGTCGGGGGAACGATTAATCTGCTGGAAGCGAGCCGGACACACAGCGTCCGGCAGTTTCTGCTGGCATCATCCTCGTCCGTTTACGGCTCCGGTACCAGTCTGCCATTCAATGAAGACGTCAAACTGGAACATCCCACTTCGCCATACGCCGCCTCGAAGCTGGCCGCCGAACTATTCTGTCGGACCTATCACCACCTCTACAGTCTGCCCGTGATAGTAATCCGACCGTTTACAGTATACGGCCCCCGCCAAAGACCGGAGATGGCTATCAGCCTATTTACGCGACAGATAGACTCCGGGAAGGAGATATCCGTTTTCGGCGATGGAACGTCACAGCGCGACTATACCTATATTAGCGATATCGTGGACGGCACGTTCCAGGCTCTGACTTCCTCAAACAAGGGATTTGAAAAATTCAATCTGGGCAACTCACGACCGGTTTCCCTGAAATCACTTATCGGTATTATCGAAGAAACGCTGGGGAAGAAGGCCTTAATTAAATATCTACCCGAGCAACAGGGCGATATGCCCGTCACTTACGCCGATATTTCCAGAGCCGCCAAACACCTGGGCTACAAACCCAGGGTAACGATAAAAGAAGGCATTAGCCGGTTCGTGCGGTGGTACCGCCAATCCCCCGATACGGTGAGGTATGAATATGTCTGATACGGCCACGGGCAAGACGCCGCTTTCAATCTGCGTGATTGCCGAAGACCTGGCTTTCCCGATTGATGAAGGGATAAGGCATTTCGCCGGTTCCCTCATAGAGGGCTGGTCTCGGGAAAACCGTGTCCTGGGAATGTCCGTACGTTCACGGGGACGGATAGTGCTACCAAATACGGTTTCGTTAAGGACCAACAAGTTCTTCCTGAGCTACCGGTTGTTTGCCAGACTGCGCCGGTTCAAGCCCGATATTATCTGCTACGTACCCACGGCTTCAGCCACCATTTTCAGCTTTCTGCGCGTGCGCATGCTCAAGCTTTATTATCCCGGCGCCAGGGTAGTCATGGTATCTCTCCAGCCCCGGAGCTACGGACGGGTCTTACGCCATCTGGTACGGCTGCTTTGCCCGGACATGATTTTCGTTCAGGACGAATCATCCCTACAAAAACTGGCCGACCTCGGGTGTAATGCCGGGCGACTCCCCAGCGGCGTGGACCTGAAAAAATTCACCCCGGTTAAACAGGATCGGAAAACGGAATTAAGAACTAAATATGGATTAGACCCGAAGTCTTTTACCGTGCTGCATGTCGGCCATATCACCGGGGGGAGGAACATCGAGCTCCTGACCGAAGTTTCCCGTCAGGCCGCCGCCCAGGTTATTCTGGTAGCGAGCAGCCTGGTTCATAAAGACAGGGCAGAATTATTAACCAGCCTGAGAGGGCAGGGCATTAAGATTTTCAGTGATTATATCAGTAATATCGAAGAGATTTACCAGCTCGCCGACTGCTACCTGTTCCCGGTATTCTTCGACCAGTCGTGCGTCGGGGCGCCGCTATCTGTATTGGAAGCCATGGCCTGTAATCTGCCGGTAGTCACCGTACGTTTCGGAATGCTGCCGCAGCTGTTTAAAGAAGGGCAGGGCTTTTTCTTCGCGGAAGATGCGGCGGAGCTGGTACAGCGAGTGGCCGGAGTCAAGAATATCAATGGCTGTCGCACCCGCGACCAGGTAGCCGACTCCTCATGGGAGAAAGTAGCCGACGACATTTTAAAGCAAACCGGAACAACCAGGGAGATACGACCATGAAAACCAGTACATCAATATCAGCAACCTCGCTGACCCGGATAGCGGCGGGACATTACGGCGGAAGCAACCATGAGCTTAATGTCCCGGCATTACTGTCTTTCTGGAAGAATAACAAATACCCTTTACTCGCCCTGAATCATCGCAAAGACTCACCGGAGCTATTTGGTTTACCGGAGTTCCGGACCGCCCGGGACGAAGAAAACGCTGTTCACGACTCGTTGAAAGCGGAGTATAAAATCGTCAGAGAGAAATGGGTACAAGCCGGTATCGGCTGTATTTTAATCAAATCTGGCGGTATCTACCCGTCTTTCCCGTATACCAGCGATAACTTGGACATTTTAATTGAAGAAGAAGACGAAGCCGCCGCCAGGGCTATCCTGCGCGAAGAAGGCTACGTGGAGCTTAGAAACATCGAAGAGCCGAAGAAATTCCTCTTTCGGAAATTTGTCGAAGGGGAAAGCGTTTCCGCCATCCACCTCCATACCCAGGTCGGCTGGTTGGTAGGCTTTATGGACGACAGGGCTTTACGGGAGAGGGCGCGAGTCGCTCCCGACGACGCTGCCGATACCGTCCCTTCGCCGGAGGACATTATCTTGATAACCGTCGCCCACAGCTTTTACGAGAACAAGACTTTTCGCCTGGCCGACATCGTGAAAGTCCGCGAATGGTGGGGAAGGGAAAACATCGACTGGGAATACATAAAAAGGGTAGCTGCGCAGCGGGGCTGGCTTGACGGGCTCTATTTTTGTGTACTGCTATGTGCGCATCTGGAGGAGGCTATCTGGGGTAAAACAACGCTCCCGCCGGCTATCC
>CAYVPT010000274.1:0-3702 GCA_964453865.1 uncultured Dehalococcoidaceae bacterium | reverse complement strand
TACATCCATTGTCACCGGTGAGGTCGTCTTTGATAGCCAATTGGACGACTTGATAGCTAAAAGCCTGCGTAATATGTTCATTGTAGCAATCGTCTTGATGCTGCTAATTCTTGCTTTGATTTTCAATATTCGCGGCGTCTTCGCTTGGCGGTGGCTACCCTTAGGTATGGTCTTTATAGGGATTATTTACACCTTCGGCGCTATGGGTTTTCTTAGCATCCCTCTAGCCATGGCCACCATGGCCGTTTTTCCTATCCTTATCGGTCTAGGGATAGACTACGCAATACAATTTCATAGCCGCTATGATGAGGAGAACAGGAAAGGCGAGACAACAGACGCTTCCATTGTGACCTCGATAACTCATGTCGGCCCAGCTACTGGCATCGCTCTAGTGGCATCTTGCCTTGGCTTCACCGGTCTACTATTCTCGCCCGTTCCCATGGTTCAGGATTTCGGTTATATGTTGATTATTGGCGTGATATCCTGCTACCTCGTAGCAACGTTCTTGCTTTTACCGATTCTGCACCGGCGTGGTAATCGGCCTACCAAGAAAATTACTCTCGACTCTGGGAAGGAAAAATCCAGCAGTGAGAATATCGGGCTGTTGGAAAGAGGACTCCGCCGATTGGCACCCTGGGTAATCAAAAATCCGGCAATCATAATTCCTGTGGCCTTAGCACTCACAGTGGGAGGATTTGTTGCTGATTTTCACGTCGAGACCGAGACTGAAATGATAAATAGCCTCTCTAAGGATTTGCCGATTGTACGCGATTTCCGCTACCTAGAGTCAGTAACTGGTGGCCTTAATTCATCAAATCTATTGATCGAAGCCGAGGATATCACCAAAACAGAGATCCTGGACTGGATGGTACAACTTGAGAAACGTATTGCCGAAGACCAGCCGCGAACCGTTACCAACACTAGCAGTATCGCCGGCCTGGTTCTGCAGGCCACCGATGGAAAAGTTCCCCAGAACTCCCATCAGATAAGAGAAATTCTCGATGCGGTACCAATACCGGTTAAAAGTAACTTGGTTAATGAAGACTACACCGCGGCAAATATTATAGTCAGTATCGGTGAGATAGAAACAGACCGTATAATAAATCTCAACACGCGATTGGCAGAATACACAAGTCATCCGCCTGTTGGAGTCAACGTCGCAGTTACGGGCTGGTCAGTGACCGAGATAGAGACTTTCAATTCCTTAAGTAGCGGCAGGGTGAAGGTGACCCTCATCAGTGTAGGCCTTGTTTTTGTGGCCCTCTTCTTACTGTTGCGATTCAGTATCCTGCGAGCTTTCATGTCCACATTGTCTATCGGGCTAATAATCTGTTGGTCCAGCGGTCTAATGTATCTATTAGGGATGAAATTCACGTTTGTCAGCATGACTCTGGGTGCGCTTATTATAGGAATCGGAATCGAGTATTCCATCCTGCTGATGAAACGGTATTTCGAGGAACGTAACAGGGGAAGCCAAGCTATCACGGCGATGACCATCGCGATGACGAGTATCGGCCGAGCCATCATCGCTTCCGCGTTGACGACCATCGGCGGCTTCGGCGCACTTCTTGCTGCCGGGGATTTTCCCGTACTTCAGAATTTCGGCAGTTTGATTATGATAGATGTCTTCCTCGCCTTAGTCAGCACACTTTTCGTTTTACCAGCACTTATTGTCTGGGTTGATTCATGGAAAGAAAGACGCCGCTTAGCTATGAAAGCCAATAAAGGATAGACTGCTAAGATAATAGTGTAACTATATAAAACAGGAATAATGTGACCAAGAACATAGTTATGATACTATCGTATATTTATCAATATTACTGATAATGATATAGAAGCTCGTACCATTATAGAAGTTAAGGTAAATTCCCAATGAGTCTTTCTTGATGAATCGAATCTTTATATACCTAAATGGACATCTTTGCAATCGGAAACATAATGCCAAGAAAAAATCATAATGCGCGTTTTGTTAATAGAAAGCGATGAACATTTTGCCCGGTCTTTAGAAAAAGATATAGAAAAGAACGGATACTCTGTTGATTGCGAGATAGATGGGCTATTGGGCCAGGAGCGCGCAGTAGCCTTTGACTATGACTTAATAATATTGGATATCGCATGCTCCCGAATCAATGGCTCGTCTGTATGCCAGTATGTTCGGAAAAGAGGAGTCGGCACACCGATTTTAATGCTTTGTACCAAGTATCAGGATGGTAATGGGATACTAGGTTTGGATTGTGGTGCTGATGACTGCTTGATGAAACCATTTTGCATCTTCGAGCTACATGCTCGGATCCGTGCTTTGATAAGAAGGTCTCATGGCCACCCTTCAACGGAAATAACTATTGGCAATCTGTGTATAAATACTTTAAAGAAAACGGTATGTTATTCAAAAAAAGAAATCTCTCTCACTTCCAAGGAGTACCAAATGCTCGAATATTTAGCTCTGAATAAAAATGGAATAATCACCAGGAAAATGCTTGAAGATCATGTCTGGGGCTCTGAAAATAACCTGTATTCTAATGTACCTGAAGTGATAATAAGCCGCATTCGCAAGAAAATTGATCCTTCAAACAAAGAGGCGGTTATTAAAACGATAAAAGGGCTGGGTTACGTAATTAAAGACTAGCCCTTTATTCATTGAGTCCCTTCATGTGACTCGGGCCGATTTCTGGATACAGCGTAAACAACGGATTTGACCAGAGTTCATCTCCAGCTTCAACCCCCTTTTTTGTAAGACGGTAGTATATACGTTCAGGAGCTGGGGGGTAGCTTTCCTGAATGGCGGATGGTTCTGTTTCGGAGGTGTACTCTCCCCTTAGAAACTAAAGAAATTCAGGAATTTCTCCTCAGTCTCAGCGATTTCCTCAAGTCAGCGGACCTCGTATCTCCTAAGGCATGCCATGCTGGCGATTGCCACGGAGCAGACAGGCATTCTCCAGGGGGAGGTGAGATATGAGGTAAAAGATTTCAGACAGGACCCCATGTGTTCAAGAGGAGGAAGTATCTATGAACGAAGAACAAGATAACGATACACCTGAAGCACAAGAGGCTAAAGTCGCGCCGGAGCCTGAACCGGAAACGCCAGCGCCCCCTGAGGAGTCGATTGATGAGAAAGAAGAGATAAACCGGTTATTGGATGAGGGCTACAGCGTGAAGCAGATAATCGACCTCGGTTTTAAGCGGCGCACCGCCTATCACTACGCCAAGAAAAGGGTAAAACCGGAAAACGAGCCAGCATCCGGTAACGATACGACGGCCGTCGGGCAGACAAGGCAAGGAAAATACGACATGATGAAGCTCGGTTCCAAGGACGTGATTCCACCTGAGGCTGTTCTTGACGTCCTGCGTCTTCCCCAGAATGGAGATGCAGTGGAGGTATGGCGGCGTGGCGTCCTGGACGGCGTTGGCATTCTCCTGCTGGGAGCCAGGTATGCTCAACTCACCGCCGCCGGGCAGGCCGAGATAGTGAAGAACCAACTGGATATTATGAGGGAGGCCAAGGAAGGCAGCAAGGATATCGCAAGAGAAGCTGCTCAGGAAACAGCGGTGGAGATGGCCAACTTAATCGTCCAGAGGATTCCCAAGCCTGAGCCACAATCCGCCGAACCCTCTATGGCCAATCGGATGCTGGGACCGATGGTTGATTTAACCGGCAAACAGATGGCCAACATGTTTGGCAAGATGTTCGGAGGCATGTTAGGC
>CAYVPT010000273.1:0-3707 GCA_964453865.1 uncultured Dehalococcoidaceae bacterium | reverse complement strand
CGCCGTCAATATTAACGGTTACATAATGCAACATGTTTCACCTCGTTATTTAACCAGAATCGCCTCAAACTTACATTCACTCCGGCAAATCCCGCATTTCTGGCACAGCGCCGGATTAATTATATGTACCTCTTTTTTCTCTCCGCTGATGGCGTTATGTATACAGGCCCGTTTACAGGTCCCACAGCCGGTGCATTTCTCCGGGTCGATAGAATACTCGATGAGAGCCTTGCATACGCCGGCGGGACATTCTTTATTATTAATATGTGCTTCGTATTCATCACGGAAATAACGCAGCGTGGAAAGAACGGGATTCGCCGCAGTCTTCCCCAGCCCGCAAAGCGATGTTTGTGTAACCGTGTCCGCTAATTCTTCGAGGAGGTCTATCTGTTCGAGAGTACCACGACCTTCGGTGATATCGGTGATAATCTCAAGCATGCGGTCGATTCCCAGACGGCAGGGAACGCATAAGCCGCATGACTCATCCTGTAAGAACGTAAGGAAATATTTAGCCACGTCTACCATACAGGAGCTTTCGTCCATGACCACCATACCGCCGGAGCCCACCATTGAGCCTGCCTCATAAAGCACATCGAAATCGATTGGCAGGTCGAATTTCTCCACGGGCAGACAGCCGCCTGACGGGCCGCCGGTCTGAACGGCTTTGATAGCCTTCCCATTGGTAGCACCTCCACCGATATCGAAAACGACATGTCGTATCGACGTACCCATGGCAACCTCGACAAGCCCGGTGTTCTTAATGCGGCCGGTGAGAGCCAGGATTTTTGTGCCTTTGCTGCCTTTGGTTCCCTTAGAAGCAAACCATTTAGCGCCGTTCAGAATTATAAAGGGAACATTTGCCCATGTTTCGACGTTATTGAGAGTTGTCGGTTTGTGCCATAGACCGTCGACAACAGTGTGGACATCCTTGGCGTGTGGTTCGCCTACTTTGCCCTCCAGCGAAGCCATGAGCGCCGTCGATTCCCCACAGACAAAGGCACCGCCACCGCGGGCAACATCAACGTCAAACGAAAATGATGATCCCAGGATATCTTCACCAAGGAGACCGTGCCTTCTGGCCTGCTGGACAGCTGCCCGCGCATGTTTCACCGCCAGCGGGTATTCATTGCGGACATAGATATAGCCCTTGGTTGCTCCGACGGCATAGGCGCCAATCATCATGCCTTCAAGGACCAGATAGGGATTGCCTTCCAATACACAACGGTCCATATACGCGCCGGGGTCGCCCTCATCCGCATTGCATATGACGTATTTCTCATCACTCGAAGCTTCCCGGCACTCCGCCCACTTACGTCCGGTGGGGAAACCGCCGCCGCCACGGCCTCTTAAACCGGATACTTTGATTTCATGGATGATTTCCTCGGGAGATATGCCCTCCATAACTTTAGCCAGCGCGGTAAAACCACCTGTTGAAATGTAGTCTTCTATGGAGCTAGGACTAATCTCTCTGTTCCGTGACAGTAACTGGCGGTCCTGAGCATTATAGAAGGGTATTTCCGACTCGGTAAGGATTTTTTCGCCGGAAACGGGGTCAGTATACAGAAGTCTTTCAATGACTTCGCCGTTCTGCAGGGTTTTTATAACGATATCATGGGCATCTTCGGGTGTGATATGACAATAAAAGATGTTACCCGGTTCTATAACAGCGATAGGTCCCTGCTCACAGAAACCGTGACATCCTGTTATACGCATATGGACGGTGGAATCCATTTCCTGGGCGAGTAACTCTTTATTTATTGCATCGATGACATGCTGACTGCGTGATGCCTGGCATCCCGTGCCGCCGCATATGATGAGTGTTTTGTTTATCTTATTTTTATCGAGTTGGAGCTGCTTCCGCGTAGTCTTCAGGTCTTCCCTCGTAGCCAGCTTGTGCATGATTGACCTCCTCTTTTTCTTGACGGCGAATCGATTCAATGAATTTCCTGAGCTTGGCGGGGGTCATGTGGTGGTGGTATGACCCGTTTTCGGAGGCGATTGGCCCCAGGGCGCACGCCCCCAGGCAATTGACATGTTCGATAGAAAACAAACCGTCGTCAGTCACTTCACCCGGTTTGACACCCAGTTGGCTCATTGCCTGGTCCAAGAGGAGCTGGGAACCTCGAACATGGCAGGCGGTGCCGTTGCATATCGTTATCACGTATTTCCCGGCAGGCTTGAGTTTGAAAGCTTTATAGAAGGAAGCCACCCGGTAGACTTCTATCAGTGGTACGCCCAAGGTTTTCGATATTTTTCTCATGGCTTGCTCGGGTATATACCCGTAGCTTTCCTGCACATCCTGCAGCACCTCAATTAACTGGTGGGGCTGGCTGTTGCGTCCTTTAAGTATGGATTCCAGCTTTGACATATTCATAAACAACTCCTTTTAAATATCCAAAAAAGTATGAAGGTTGACTTTACTCATTTTATAAGGTAATCTATCAGTATTAAATACGGAATAAATACATATATATTGCATATATTGAATAGGTATTTTATATATTTAATTAGTGCACTCGTAATGCCTATAGAAAATAGGCAAAAAGGAATTATTTATGGCTAAAAAGAAGGTGATAACCGGGGACAATAAAGATAGTGTAAGGTTTCCCAGCACGGAACTGGCCCGGCTCTGGCGAATCCCTTTTAATGCTGAAACCGAACATCCCAAAGTAGAAAACGCCCTCCGCGAGCGAATCAAGGAGCTGAACTGCCTTTATGGGGTATCACAGTTAGCCGAGCGCCATTTCAACTCTCTCGAGAACCTGCTGGAAGAACTGGTCAACTTTCTACCGTATTCATGGCAATATCCGGAAATTACCTGTGTCAGGATTGTCTTTAAAGAAAATACCTACAAGAGTGAAGGATTCAGAGTCACGAAATGGCGGCAGTCTTCACGGATATATGTCTACAGCGAGCCGGTAGGTGAAGTGGCGGTTTTCTATATGGAAGAATGTCCGCCTGCTGATGAAGGACCTTTCCTGGCAGAAGAACGGGCTTTACTGGATGCATTGGCGGACCAGATTGGTACCATCGCTACGCGCATCTCCGCCGAAATGGAGTTGCAGGATATCAACAAACAACTGAGCCTGGAGCGGAAGGCTTTACAGGAATCAAACGCGGCCCTTAAAACGGTTTTAACCAAGATTGAGGAAGAAAAAAATGAAATCTACCGGAATATCAAAACAAACGTCGAAAAAATACTGATGCCTATCTTACTGGCCCTGGCTCTGGAAATACCTAAAACACAGAGTAAATACGTGGAGATGCTCCAGACAAACCTAGAGGAGATTACATCGCAGTTCGTCCGGCATCTATCAAATTCATACCACTCTTTAACACCTACTGAAATCACCATCTGCAATATGATCAGGAATGGATTGAGAACCAAGGAAATAGCCCGGACGAGGGGAGTATCAGCAGCGACTATTAACCGTCACCGGGAAAATATACGGAGAAAGCTTAAAATAACTAATGATGATGTGAATCTGGCCACTTACCTGCAGTCAAGTATGTGGGAAGAGGAGACGAAGTTATAAGTGGATCAGTCCTGTGTTTTTCATGGCTAACCAGATAAAAGTGAGTGTAGAGAAGGTACAATAAAACAATAACTCTCAATTACTCAGTGTCAACCGAATGATTAGCGCTGTTAAGGATGGGGTAGGATGGATTTAATGGACACCAAAGTCAGGGTAAAATAGAAAGACGGA
>CAYVPT010000272.1:0-3730 GCA_964453865.1 uncultured Dehalococcoidaceae bacterium | reverse complement strand
CATGCTGGCCCTCATCGATAAAGGGTTGAGCCGTCAGAAGGCCTACGAAATGGTGCAGAGGAACGCCATGAAAGCCTGGAAGGGAAACCGGAATTTTCTGACCCTGCTCAAGGCCGATGCCGGGGTCAGGGATACCCTGCCGGCGGCCGAGCTCGAAGCCGTGTTCGATTACCAGCACTACCTGCAACACGTGGACGAGATATTCCGGAGACTGGGACTGACCGCATCACAATGGCAGGCGAGTATCTCTGAAACCATGGATTTGACACCATAGTCTGTATGAAGTTTAATCAGAGGTTATCGACAGATGGACAAAATAGAATCGCCGTTGATCATAAAAACCGAACTACCGCTGCCGATGTTTATCCGCGGCAAGGTACGCGATACCTACGACCTGGGCAGTCACCTGCTCATCGTGACTACCGACCGTATTTCAGCTTTCGACGTAGTGCTCGCCTCCGGTATCCCCCTTAAGGGGCATGTCGTGAACCGCCTCTCCTCTTTCTGGTTCCGGCGTACGGGGGATATCATACCCAACCACATGACCGAGGCTATCGACGATGTGCACTGCCTCGATTCTTATGTCCCTGAAGACCAACGCTTTCCCTTCCCGGCATTTCTGCGGGGTCGCTCGATGATAGTTAAAAAGGTGAAACGCATACCGGTAGAGTGCGTGGTACGCGGCTACATATCGGGGTCGGCCTGGACAGAATATAAAGAAAACGGCACCGTCGCGGGAAAAGCTATGCCGGAGGGACTGAAGGAAAGCCATGAACTGGAAGAGCCGATATTCACACCGACCACCAAAGCCGAAACGGGGCATGACCAACCCATTACCAGAGAGCAGATTATCAAGCTTATCGGTCTGCGTACCGCGGAGGAGATGGAAGAGAAGAGTATAGCTTTATACAAATCCGGCCGTGAATATGCCCGGGAAAAGGGTATTATTATTGCCGATACCAAGTTCGAGTTCGGTATCGATAACGGCCGACTGACGCTGATTGACGAGTTATTTACACCTGATTCATCTCGATTCTGGGACGCCGGGCTTTACGAGCCGGGACATTCCCAGCCGAGTTTCGACAAGCAACCTCTCCGTGACTGGCTGACGGAATCCGGCTGGAACAAGGAGCCGCCGGGTCCCGAGCTGCCCAAGGACGTCATCAAGGCAACTTCGGAAAGATACCTGAAAGCCTACGAAATACTGACCGGAAGGCAGCTGGCTATCCTGGAATAAAGGCTAGCCTTCCAGAAATCCTTTGGTGCTGGGCAACTCCCCGGCGATACGCGGGTCTATTCTGGTGGCACTATCCAGCGCCCTTCCCAGAGCTTTGAAGAGGGCTTCAGCCTTGTGATGGTCGTTGCTGCCATAAATAATCCGGGCGTGCAGGTTCATCCTGGCCTCAATGGCGAAGGACTCCAGGAAATGGCGGATAAGGTCGGGAGATAACCCCGGCATATCATTACCGGCGAAGGACATGTCAAGAACGGCATATCCCCGACCGCCGATATCGACAACAGCCGTGGACAAAGCATCATCCATGGGTATCGTAGCTTCGGCCATCCTCGCAATACCGCGTTTATCACCCAGCGCCTTAGCGAAAGCCTGTCCCAGGCATATAGCTATGTCTTCAATAACGTGGTGCGGGTCATCACCGCCGGCTTTAAGCTTTATGTCAAATAATCCGTGCTTAATCATCGCCGAAAGCAGGTGGTCAAAGATATATATACCGGTATCTATTTCCCATTTACCGGTGCCGTCTATATTCAATTCGAGGCTGATTTTTGTCTCCATGGTCTCGCGAGATATCACAGATTTCCGGCCGTCAGGAGCCGCCGAAGCCAGCAGTTTCATGGCGCCTCTTAAGAATGTACCACCGACGGGTACCCGGCCGGTGCGTGTACGCTGGTAGAGAGGCCGGCTGCACCCTATTTTCTCCGCCATCTGCTGGTCTGAATAGCCGTTAGTTTCCTGTAATTGGACTACTTTTTCCAGTATATTATCGGTGGATTCCATTGTTATCTCCTGTTACTTAAATAACATAAAATAGGTGGTATCTGTTAAGTATTATAACACATAATGAGTATTTGTCAAGGGATTAGTGTAAAATATTATAACAGGAATGACGTAAATATAAATGAAGATAACCTGTTAATATGGTCTTGCGCTGTTTAGGGAAAAGGCTACTGGTCAAAAGGGGGAATACCAACGATTTTACCTTTACTGAAACTCCACAAGTCTTTAACGGTAGTGTGGTAATCCGCCTTTCTTCCCTCCAGTGCTTCCCTCTCCGCCACTTTCCCGCGGTGGAAATCCTTAATCTCTTCGGGGATGGGGAGATTACCGAATTCAAGGTAGCGGCAGGCACCCCGGGCGTCTCTTACCCCCAGAACACGGTCTTTAACAGTCGTATTAGGACTCCACGGCGAATCGAGGACACCGGACTCGACGGCTTTTATAGTGCCGTCAACGATATCACCGTCACCGAGGTCAAAGATTCTATCCAGTATGGCTCTTATCTCGGTTTCGGTCACTTTCTCTTCCTCATCAACATCTTTAACGTCTATTTCAATCTTCTGCTCCCGCACCACGTCGAAAATCCATTTAGCCGCCCGGTAGCTTACCGAGTTGGTATCTCTGGTGGGAATGCCGGCACCTTCATCGATACTCCTGAGGTCGACGGCATTGCTCCCGGAAAGCGACGCCACCATGCAGATATAGGTAAGATAGGCGAAAGCCCCGCCCATATCCATAGCGACCGGGAACAGGGGTATCTGGGAAGGACACGTGCCGGTAATCATGGTATCCTGATACCCGAACTTATCAAGGTATTCGCGGAGAAGCCGGGGCGCCAGCCGGATACTGGCTAAATCCTGGGCCAGATTCCCCATACAGTATACCAGGGGATACATTGCCTTCTGCCCCTGCTCCGCCGCCGTAACCGCCTCGATAATTTCACAAACGAGACAGACACTTAACGGGAACGGAGCGCTGGGCAGCCAGCCATGGAGGTCCGTGCAGAGTATCACTCCCCTATCGGCGTACCAGCCGACAATTCTCATGCCGTTCTGGCTTCTTTCGGCGAGCTCACTTATCGTCATGTTTTTCGAGTAGCTGCCGAAACCCAGGAAGCCCATACCCGCATTCCAGGTTGTCAGGCCCGAGGCAATGGCGATTTCCCCACCGGCCCCCCGGGGACTGAAAGCCGCGTCAACGCTTTCAACGAGTTTCCGTGTCTTTTTAACGCCCTGGTTAATGATGGGGTACCCGTTCAGGAGGGATTTGCCGGTCCTCTCGCACTCCTTGAGAATTTCCTCCACCTTTTCAAACTGTCCCAGCCGGGTATAGCTGTCCGTGGTCACCGGAATGAGGACCACGCCTGAATCTCTCAATCCCTGGCAGAGCTCAATCATATTTTCCAGCACCGGCGTTCCGGCGCGGGGGAAGACGCTCATCCTGCCTTCTTCCTGCAGCTTGACCATCACCTTCCACCATATCTTGCTGTCCGGCAGGCTCTTCTGGTAGGCCACCGCCTCGTCAAAATCCACTTCCCTGCCGGTCGGCCACCTGTCCAGCTCCTCGCGCCTCTTTTTCATCAAGAGGTCATCGTCGATACGCTTGTTCCTGACTCTGAGTTCCGCCATTATTGCCTCCGTGAAATTTTATCAAAAGCTATTTTGTAATAGCAAACGCGCTTTTCAACCTTGTCTGGTTCATTAATGACCAATC
>CAYVPT010000271.1:0-3762 GCA_964453865.1 uncultured Dehalococcoidaceae bacterium | reverse complement strand
TAAGCAAAATGTCAGGAGGGCCTAAGAAAATGAGAGGATTCGAGCCTAAAAAAAGTGGCAGCGGCTGGGATTGAACCTCTCCTTCTTCTCGTTTGATTGCGTGAGATGATAAAGGAGAACTACGGGAAGGTCAGGGGAATTTCAAGACAGAGCTTACGCGCAAAAATCCCTGACTATTTCCGTTTTTACAACGATTTCTCTAAAAAGGAATGGTGAGATGAAGAAAAAACATATGCCTGGACCTAAAGTCAGCAAGGAAAACGCAGTGATCAAGGGTCTGAGTCTGGCCGATTTCGGGATTAACGGGATCGCTTCCAGAGTCGATGTCCAGAACGGAAAGATAGTCAGGATACGCCCATTGCACTATGACTGGAAATACAATAAAGAGGAATTTAATCCATGGCAGATGGAAGCGTGTGGAAAAGTATTCGAGCCGACTATGAAAACGCTGGTATCCCCTTTCGGTCTGGCATATAAAAAGAGGGTCTATTCACCCAACAGGATTCTCTATCCTTTGAAACGAGTAGACTGGGACCCGGACGGAGAGAGAAACACGGCTAACAGAGGAACCAGTAAATACATAAGGATTTCCTGGGATGAGGCGTTAGAGAATATTGTTAAGGAATTGAAGAGAATAAAAACCCAATACGGAATGGAGGGAGTGCTTTCGCAGTCCGATGGTCACGGCGAGGGGAAGGTCATACACACGGCGCATGGCAGCGCCAACAAGCTGCTGGCGCTTCTCGGCGGTTACACTATGCAAATGAGAAACACCGACAGCTGGGAAGGATGGGCGTGGGGCGCCAAACACGCCTGGGGAATGGAACCTGTCGGAGAAATGGTACCCGCCGGCAACCTTATTCCCGATATCGCGAAGAATACCGAACTCTTATTGTTCTGGGGATGCGATCCAGAAACGACACCCTGGGGATTCAACGGTCAAATGGCCAGCCGGATATGTTACTGGTACAGCGAACTCGGGATCAAATGCGTCTATATTTGTCCTGAGTTGAATTACGGAGCGGCCGTTCATGCTGATAAGTGGATACCCATCAAGCCGAACACGGATGCCGCCCTGCAATTGGCCATCGCCTACGTGTGGATGACCGAGGGGACGTATGATAAAAAATACGTCGAAACCCATACTTTCGGGTACGACAAATTTGAGGATTACGTACTCGGTAAAGAAGATGGCGTGGCCAAAACACCCGAATGGGCTTCTGAAAAATGTGGCGTCCCGATGGAAACCATCAAAGCATTGGCGCGTGAATGGGCATCTAAGAAGACATCGATAGCTCATGGCAATGGCGGCGCCGGTATCAGGAGCGCATACGCCACGGAACAGGCAAGAGTAGAAGTGCTTCTACTGGCCATGCAGGGACTGGGTAAACCGGGTGTTCACCAGGTCAAGATGATAGAATGGGCGACCTTCGACTCTAAAAATAGCCCGATGCCCACAGGAATCGTGACTCCCGGTAATTTCGTCCATGCGTACAATGTAACCAAGATAGGAACAAAATGGGCTGGGGCACTGGATGGCCAAAGCAGGGAACTGAGCGAACTCGAAAAATTGATGACACCGGCACCGATTAATCCGAAGCAGATAATACCGAAAGACCTCATCCATGAAGCCATCCTGAATCCACCGATAAGCTGGTACGGCAATACGACGTTTCCGGGGAAGCTGGAAAACCAGTTCGTGAAATATAAGTATCCGGACGAGGGGTGCTCGGAAGTACATATGATATGGACGGATTCCCCCTGCTGGATAACCTGCTGGAACGATAGTAATTCTTATATTAAGGCACTGAGAAGTCCGAAGATAGAGTTTATCCTGGCGCAGCACCCGTGGCTGGAAAATGATTGCCTTCTGGCTGATATAATTCTCCCGGTTAGCACGAAATTCGAGGAGAAAGATTTTGCCATGGACCTGGAGAGCGGCCAGTATCACACGGCATTCATCGAGGAAAAATGCATCGAGCCCATCGGAGAGTCTAAAAGCGATTACGAGATAGTATGTATGATAGCTGAAAAGCTGGGGCTTTTAAAAAAATACACCGGGGGCATGACCATTGATGACATGATCAAGGTCAGTTACGATTACTCAGGAATACGTGATCTGATACACTACGATGAACTTAAGAAAAACGGATACTTCGTAATCCCGACAGATCCGGAATGGAATACCATCCCTGCCGGCTTGAAGGAATTCTATGAAGACCCGGAAAATCACCCACTGAACACGCCATCCGGTAAGGTCGAATTCCTTTCTCAGAACCTGGCAAAGCATTTTCCTGACGATGCAGAAAGACCGCCGGTACCGCATTGGATCGAAAAAGGAATCGGCCATGATGAAAGATTATCCAGCAAGCGGTCCGAGAAATATCCCCTCATAATCATGTCAAATCATGGCCGATGGAGGGTTCACGCCCAGTGTGATGACATTACCTGGACCAGAGAAATCCGGACATGTAAGGTGGAGGGACCGGACGGATATAAGTACGAACCACTCTGGATCAATCCGATAGATGCCACAGCCAGGGGAATCGCAGACGGCGATGTTGTCCAGGTGTACAACGAGAGGGGAACCGTGCTTGGAGGAGCCCATGTGACAGAAAGGATGATGCCAGGTGTTGTCTATATGGACCACGGCGCAAGATATGACCCGATCGTGGTTGGAGAAATTGACCGGGGCGGAGCCATAAACACTATTACACCCCACAATCTTACATCACAAAATACTACCGGCATGGTCGTCAGCAGTTTTCTCGTTGAAGTAGAAAAAGTGAATCTGGATGAGTTGAGAAGAAGCTATCCCCAGGCATTCAAGCGGCCTTACCACTCGGATGCCGGGCTCCGCTTCAATGCCTGGGTGGAAAGAACTTAATCTTTTAGAACACCCGTCATTGTTATGCAGGCTCAAAAGTAGCGGCAGCGGCTGGGATTGAACCAGCGACCAGGTGAGTATGAGTTAGCCGGAAGAAAAGCGAGCTAGCGCTGGCTTGATCGACCGCTTGCCTCCTTTTTAAGATGAGCGCATCCCCTGCTCTGAAGCATTGTCAAAACAAAGAATTTATCGTATTGGCAATTTCCCTATTGATGTATTAGGATAGAATTAATCATTAACAGTTCGGACCTAAGGAGGCTAATATGGTAGGCCTGGATAAACTGGCAAACTTGCGGCGCGAATCAAACATCGTAGAACTCAAGCCGTGGAAATCCATGCATAAAAGCATCACCCTGCCGATGATCACGGCCCTGGGAGAGAAAGACATTCCCGGTTCCCAACTGGTGATAGGCTTTGCCTACATCGATAAGCCGGAAGAGAAGATAGGCATAGAGACGCATATACACCCCGACCGCGACCAGTGGATTTTCCTCTTCGGCGCCAAGAACTTTGTGGAATTCGACGCCGACGTGGAATTTTTCCTGGATGGTGAATATCATAAAATCAATTATCCTTTCTACGCATATATCCCGGCGGGGATGACCCACGAACCGCTACGCATCACACGCGTGGGCAAGCCGCTAATCTTCATCGACGCCAGAGTAGCTCCCGATAAAGAGCCCCCGATATGGGTCGGGGAAAAATCCAAAAACCTTTAATAGACAGGATAATATCACAAGGAGGTCCATATGGCGGATAAAAAGTATGACAAGTATTTCTTAAGTTATGACGGCGCGGAACCCAAGGCTAATGATTACACTTCTCTAAACAGCCTGCCGCCGTTCCCGGAGATTGCCAGCCCTCAAACATATTTC
>CAYVPT010000270.1:0-3769 GCA_964453865.1 uncultured Dehalococcoidaceae bacterium | reverse complement strand
CAGAATTTGTCTCCCGGTGGTGTTACGGCTTCGATAAGCTCGTGCCTCACATACAAAAATACACCCCTGAGTGGGCTGAACCGATAACAGGATTACCAGTGAACCAGATAAAGGAGTTAGCTAGGTTATACGGTAAAGCGAAGTCAGCGTGTATTTTAGCCGGGAATGCCTTTGACCAGACCGTAAGCTCAAACAACGCCGTACGGGCTGTGGCTATCTTAATAGCTATTACCGGGAACCTCGACAGGCCCGGTGGTAATATTGTTTCCTTGGAACCCGCGATGCCGATGCCAAAACCCGTTGTCCTCCGAGAGAGATATACGCAAGATTTATTAAACAAGTCATTAAGCCCGGAGATACCGCTTTGCTTTCAGCCGTTTATCGAAGGTATATCTTCAGCGTACTACCGCTGTCTTGATAGCGTTCTTACCCAGAAGCCATATCCCATCAAGACGATAATGGCTGCGGGAACCCAACCCACGGTAATTACCCGCGGTTCCAAGAGGGTAATAGAAGCCCTTGAAAAACTCGAATTCTTTGTGGTTATCGACGTGATGCAGACCTCTTCGATGCCTTGGGCTGACGTTGTAATTCCCGTAGCCACCATGTACGAATGCGACCATCCATTTGAAGTACCCATGGGAGGCAGGGGAACCTGGATTATGGCACGAAACAGGGTAATTGAGCCGCTGGGAGACTATAAGTCGGATTATGAATTCTGGCTTGACCTCGCTGTCAGGATGGGATATGGAGAGGACTTCTGGCATGGTAACATCGAGGAATGCATGGACTATCAGCTGGAAAATTTCGGCATCACAATGGATGAACTGAGGTCGCATCCCAACGGTATTATTTATAAGCCGCAGCCGATAGTCTATGAGAAATATGACAAAATTTTCAAGACTCCGAGCCCCCGGCTTTCCATGTCTCCATATCTTCCCCAGGGCAAAGTGGCCATCTACAACACCACTTTCGAGGAGAACGGGTTTAACCCTCTACCGGAATGGATTGAACCGCCCGAGAGCCCCACGGGCACACCTAAGCTTCTGGAAAAGTATCCTCTGGTATTTTTTGACACACATACCTCTGAAGTATATAACCACGGGTGGTTGCATAACATACCCTATCTGCGCGAGATTCAACCCGAACCGTGGGTACATATTCATCCCGATACAGCTAAAGCGCGCGGTATTGAGGACGGTGATTGGGTAATCGTCGAGTCGCCGCATGGCTGGATAAAAGTAAAGGCTTTGTATTTCCCCGGGATCCGACCGGACACAGTAATGGGTCTCCATGGATGGTGGCAGGGTTGCAACGAACTCGGCCTGCAGGGCTATCCGCTGCTCGATGGAGGCGCGAACGTAAACATTCTATACAATACCGACCCCGCTAAAGCCTTCGACCCGGTAGTAACAGCCATGCCCAAACAGACCCTTGTCCAAGTACGAAAGGCAGGGACAAACAGATGAATCCTGAACAAATTTCGATATCATCCGTAAAAGGTACGTGCAGATGAAGACAAAGCAATATGGTTTTTACTATGATGCGGCCAGATGTATTCAATGTCGCACCTGCGAAGTTGCTTGTAAGAGCACTCATAATATCGAGCCGGGAGTAAAATGGAGGCGAGTGATTGAGACATGGGATGGTGAGTACCCCGATATTTCCAGAACTTTTTTCTCACTGGCTTGCATGCACTGCGAAAAACCGGCCTGTGTTGCCGCCTGCCCCACCGGCGCTATTATCAAAAGGCTTGAGGATGGCATTGTTGTGGTTGACAGGGATAGGTGCAATGCCTGCCGGGACTGTTTTTCGGCATGCCCGTATGGTGTGCCACAGTTCGGAGCAGACGGCATCATGCAGAAGTGTGATTTCTGCCTGGGAACCAGCGGAGGCCCTGTCTGTGCGTTATCCTGCCCTTCTGAAGCTCTTAATTTTGGGATTCTTGAT
This sequence comes from uncultured Dehalococcoidaceae bacterium, assembly GCA_964453865.1. GTDB lineage: Bacteria > Chloroflexota > Dehalococcoidia > Dehalococcoidales > RBG-16-60-22 > CAYVPT01. Next base: position 1,819 of record CAYVPT010000270.1, on the reverse strand, counting down.
GAGTTGTTGGCAACGAAAACGGGAAATACCACCAGGAGAATGGATGGGACTACCAGACCATCCATGATTATTGTACAAAAAAACGCCGTTGATGCGTATTAATAAAAGTTAAAAGTATAAAGAAAATTATTTATAAAAAGGAGACAGGGTATGAGAACATCAAAAGAAAGTAATGGTTTTGGAGAGTTCCTAGAGAGTTCGATGCTACTCAGGACTTCTCCTATCGCCGTAAAGATGCTGCAAAACGAAGCCGATATTCCGCCGGGGGCTATAAGACCTAAGAAAGACCGGGGATATCACCTAGCGCAATGCCAGGCATTTTCCATTTCGCGCCGCAAGGGCGCCAGCGTGGCCATGTTAAAGGAAGACAACTGGTGCTGGGGGCCATTGCTGGCTTACGGGCTAATCGACCCGACAACTGCCGGTCACTACAAGGAACTGCAAAAAGATATTGAGAACGTCCCTACCCTGGAATATGGAAAGTATGTGGGGATAGTTTGCGCCCCTTTAAAGACGGCAAACTTTGAACCGGATGTCATACTCATTTATTCTAATACCGCTCAGCTGAGAAGCATGCTTTATGCATTAAGCTTTATGGGTGAAGGGCTCGTTAACTCAACGCTTTATCCCATAGCTTCCTGCGCTCTCTCTGTCGTTCCTGCGCTTTCCGGACAATACTATATCACCCTGCCCGACCCTGGCGAATTCGGGCGGGCCCTCGCGGGGGAGGACGAAATTATCTTTTCCGTGCCCGAGGGGAAAATAGAAGGACTGGTAGCGCAATTGAAGAGACTTGACGAGAGGCAAATGGGGTACAAAGATAACTCTTTCTGGGAAATGAGGCCCGATTTTCCCCGGCCTGATTTTTATAAAAGGCTGTACCGAGAATGCGGGTTGTATGCTGACGACAAGGCCACCTGGCCTGAAAATTGGTAGTCTCTAGTAGTATGAGCAGTTCGGACAAACTGATAATCGATTACAGGTTTGAGTTAATCGAGGACCATCACCACCCCGGTAGCGGCCGCTATGGAGTGCGGGTAATCCTGCCGACTGATATAAGCACTTCCTTTCCCTATCTTAATACTATGCTGGATGATACACTCTATGACCACGAGAATCGCATCCTGATTGGCGTTAACAACCGCCGACGCTATGCCTTCCGCCCCCATGAAATCCAGGTCGGCATGGTTATCGATCCGTCCGAGGCAGCATCGATTGTCGAAGGAGTGGTCGAGCTGGTCAACCGAGTCTGGAGAGAACGCGAAGACATTACTCCCAGTTTCAGAGAACGTAAGCTACCTACCGTCTATGATATCTACAAACTGCTCCCCGGAACCAACTGCAGGGAGTGCGGATATTCTACCTGTCTGGCCTGCGCTGCCGACATACGCAACGGAGTAGTATCGCCGGAGAGATGCCCGTTACTATCAAAACCTGAGTACACACAAAACAGGGAACAGATTCGTTTATGGATGTCATGAGAGAGTGCGGCCTGTTTTGCTTAAGAAATTGCTATAGCCCACTTGGATTCAAAGCAGCTAGCGAGAGCCTGAATTTTAACAAATGTTAGGAGGCCTGTTATCTAACAATGAAGCATTTTGTATAATTATGAAAATACAAGTCGATATTACTTGATATTCTGGCCAAAAAACAACAAAATCAGGGTGTCGGTTAACCTGGTGTTCTGACACCCCGATTTTCTAAAAAATCCTCAGGCAGGGACGGTCTTCTGAAGCTAGTAGGCCGTGCAGGTCTCGAACCTGTGACACCCTGATTAAAAGTCAGAAACCCGATGTCCCACCTCATCCCTCCAGATAGC